>DATFCH010000109.1:0-2038 GCA_035253345.1 Nitrososphaeraceae archaeon | reverse complement strand
AAGAAACAAGAAATACAGGAATAATATCCTCTTTATGAAATGAGGAAAACCTTTAGAAATTATTCAAATGTATTAGAAATAAAATAGTAAATGAAAAAATATTAATAAAACTTGTTGTAGTTGTATTGTTAAAAATTTGAGAATTATTTTATCTACCCACTTTTAAAGTAGTCCCATAGCAGCACTCAGATGCGTTTTGGCACCTTGAATGTCGTTATTATCTAATGCTTTTTGCACTTCTGTTAGATGAGTCTGTACTTCAGGTTGGTTTTGAATCAGTCCATTAGCAGCACTTAGATGCGTTTTGGCACCTTGAATATCGTTATTATCTAATGCTTTTTGCACTTCTGTTAGATGAGTCTTTATTTCTTGTGAAGACTGAGAGTCAGCTGCAATTGCTTTTGGAATAGAAAAATTACTTATGCTTCCTGATACTAAAACTGTCACTGCTGCTAGTATTGCAAGTAATTTATAGTTCATCATTATTTTTACCATTATCTTCCCTTAGACTACAAGATATAAAATAATTCAATAACTATATTAAATCAAAACTTTTCTTAATCTAATTTTATCTTTATAATGTGCTTACACTAAATATTGCAGTAGTTGTTCAATACTTTACATTTGTAAAGTTCTACTATTAAATATGTATTTATCAATATATATGACATGGCAAAAGACCCTGTATGTAATATGAATGTAGATGAGAAATCTGCAAAATACACATCAGAAATTAATGGGAATAAAGTATATCTTTGTTCAGCTGCATGTAAACAACAATTGGAACAAAATCCTTCAAAATACGGATATTAAGGTAAATTCAAAAAATTTGGAAAAATCTAAATTTCTACTTCAGATTTACCTTCATATCTTCTTTTTATTGATTCAATTCTGCCTTTATATTTTTCACTATAGCCAGTCTTACAAGAATAACAACAAAAAAAGCGTTCTATATCTGCAAATTTTAAAACTCTAGGCTTACCAAAAACTGGTCCCTGACAATAATCGCAGATTAAATTGATTGCAAGTCCATTTTTAATTTTTTTTTCTATATTATATGCTTCTTCAAATAGGTTGTTGTTATCAGTATTTTTATGAAAATTCTCTTTTACTTTTCTATTTTTTCCTTTGTTATTATCTTGTATTTGAATAATATCTTCCTGTTTATTATTCACTTTGCCAAAGTCAAAGATTGGAAGGACTCCTTTGATAAAACCTATATTGACTAATCTTTCAAATCTTGCTTTAACAGTAGGTGTAGTTATCCCTGTGTCTCTTGATATCTGTCTAAAGGATTTCCTTCCATCTTTTAAAAGTGATTTTATGATGGCAATATCATGGTTATCCAAAAGTACAGGCATTATTTCTAATTTAGATAGGTAATGGTAGTTTATATATCCTTTACATTTGTAAAGTAATTATATTATATATGTATATGTCTAATGGATGATATGGCGAAAGACATTATTTGTGGAATGTTTGTAGAAGAAAACGAAAATTCTATACAACATAGTAAAGATGGAATAAAATACTATTTTTGCTCTTCACAATGTTTGAATGAATTTATAGAACCAGAAAAGGCTTTAAAAAAATTAAAGATGCATGTTGCTATAAGTATTGCACTTACCATACCAATAATTATACTTAGTTTACCACATATGATTCCTAGTTTAGGACATTTCTTCCCAATGGAAATGATGGAATATACAAATTATATACTTTTAGCTTTAGCAACTCCAATACAATTCTGGATTGGATGGCGATTTTATAGAGGATTTTGGGATGGAATCAAAGCGAAAGCATCCAACATGGATACATTAATAGCTATAGGAACTACAGCTGCTTATGTATATAGTACTATTGTAACTATTATTCCTGGATACTTTCCATTTACTGCTGTATATTTTGAGACAGCCGCAATAATAATTACATTAATTCTAATAGGAAGATTGCTTGAAACAAAGACAAAGGAAAAGGCTTCAGATGCTGTAAGAAAATTACTTGATTTGAAGCCAAGGACTGCTAGAGTGCTAAGACT
>DATFCH010000108.1:0-2273 GCA_035253345.1 Nitrososphaeraceae archaeon | reverse complement strand
AAAGTACCACAAAAAAGATTTGTAAATACTGCTTCTGCTAAAGAAAAGAAGAAATTCAAAAAAGAGTAAAATATATTCTTAAAAATAGAAAGAAGGATTGGAACATAATTGTACAGGATGAATCCATATTTGTTTACGATTATGTAGTTAGAAGAAAGAAATGGATTTCTGCAGATAAAAGACCAATAGTAACAGTTACTGGATCAAGAAGGAAAACAATAGTATTTGGTTGTCTATCTGAAGACGGTAAGCAGTTATTCAAAAAATATGATGAATTTAACAGTGCTACATTTGTAGATTATCTAAAACAAATACAAAAAAAATTTGGTAAATGCATAATATTTGTGGATAGAGCAACTCCTCATTGTTCTAAAATAACCAGAACGTTCCTTGCTGAAAATAGATATACAATCAGATTAGAATATTTTCCTGTTGGATCTCCTGCTGAATTTAATTCCGTAGAAGAATGTTGGAGACAAGGTAAGTATTACATTCTATCTAATTACTACTCCAATTTCAAGAATCTCCAATATGCAATAACAAGGTATTATAGAACCAAAAGATTTCAACTAGACATAACAAAATATCTCTTAAGGTCTACGTATTAATGTTATTGGGTATATTATCGTAAAGAATGTTATTTTACATGTAAAATTAGTCTATCTGTTATATTATTTTACTTCTATTTGGTAAAATATTATTTATTCCTCTTGTAAATTATCAGGAGAATGTATGGTATATTTTCTAAAATATTTTTTACTATTATTCAAATATAGTATTATATAATAAAAACAATGAGCTACCTTCTTATCTATTCATAAATTAAGATCAAGTTATATACAAATATTTTACTATAATCTTCAATTTGTTCATTGTTATTTATTTCTAATTTCATTTTTATAAACTTTAATTCAATATTTATGAAACTAAATACATATAATGATATTTTTAATAAAATTAATATGTATTTCCCAGCGCAATTACTGCTTGGTAACACTACTGTAAGAGGTGGAATATAATTCAATGAATAGTGATGTTAAAATTTTACTATCCGTTGTATTTATTTTTGTCCTCATTACAGGATCAATACCACTTAGTTCTTTAGGACAAGTTTTTGCACAGTCCTCCAAGGACAATTATGGTAACGATAAATATAAAAAGCCTGATTATATAAAGGAATATGAATTACCACAAGACTTCAATCAACCAACACAAGACACACCTTGGCCAGATGAAATAATTCCAAAGGATTTTGCACTCCGTGATGCATGTTTATCTGGAGAAAAAATTCCAAAACAATATTTGTCTAAATTTAATATAGAAGCTATACAACTAAAAATCGTATATAACAGAGCTGGTTCTAATGATCCAGATGGAAGAATGTATGTATTATCTGAAGACAAGAATGCAATTTTACAAAAGGTTGGACAAGATCCTAAATCAACTGTAAGTGAAGTTCAGCCTCTTGCAATTCGAACCAACATAGGAAAATGTGTTGAAATAAACTTTAAAAATGATTTAACCAGAGAATACGCCTCTATTCATCCAACAGGAGTTGGTTTGGATCCAAATAAAGGCGATGGTACATTTGTAGGATTTAATAAAGATACTACTGTAAAACCTAAAGAAAGCATTACATATAGATGGTTCCCAGATGTTGAAGGAGCTCACTTTTTCACTGATGCTGCAAGACAGGTAGTTGAAAGTGATCTTTCCTTGTTAGGTGATTGGGCTTCAGAAGAAATGCCATCTTTACGTCAGCATGGTTTATTTGGAGCTTTGATTGTTGAACCCCAAGGCGCTTCATGGACAGATCCATATACTGGAAAGTATTTGAAAAGTGGAGTAAAAGCTGATATACACTATCCTGATAAAATTAGAAAAGATACTAGAGAATTTGTAGTATTTTATCATGATGAAGCTGACCTTGTTGATCGTTTTGGCGGTCAACCATTACAACCTAATGGCGAAGCTTCATCATTTTATACAATGAATTATAGAGGAGATTCTGTTGATTCTAGAACAAATCCTAAATTTTTGCCATTTAACTGTAATCCAGGAGTAGATCTGGAAATATGTAAAGATACTGACTTTTTCTACAACTCGTGGGTTCATGGGGATCCAGGTAATGGGGATCTAGTATTTCCTGCTTATTCTGGTGATCCAACAAGATTTATTTTGATAGGTGCCCAGACAGAAGAAAGTCATGTTCATCACTTGCATGAGCACAGATGGAAAGCAGATTCATCTTTTGGTGGATCTCCTACTATTGA
>DATFCH010000107.1:0-2326 GCA_035253345.1 Nitrososphaeraceae archaeon | reverse complement strand
CAATCGAATGTATCAAATCATTTAGCATGTCTATTAGATTGTGGTTTGGTTGCTAATAGGAGGGAGAAAAAAAATATCTTTTACAGATTAAACAATAAAAAAGTAGCAAAGCTATTGGAAGAAGGCGATGATGTTTTGTCTGAAAATATTCATGGGCTTTATCGTTGTGTAAACTATAATGAACAACAACAATCCCTTCCACCAACTAGGATAATTCAAAATGAATAAAAAAATAAGAAATCTTCCAGTTACTAACGGAAAAGAAGATAAAATAGAAAGTAAAAAAAAGATTGTTAGTGAAACGGAAGATCACGGTTGTGGGTGTTGTGCATGTGAAACACCATTATCTTCTCCGTCAGCAGCAAACTCTGAATTAGATATGTCTTATTCAGATGAAATAGAAAGAAAAAATGAAAAGCAGAAAAATAAGGAAGCTAAAACACTCATAATAATAGGACTTGTTTTAACTATTCCATTAGTAATAACAGAATTATTAGAATTTTATCATATTTTAGGTGATAATGTTATAATTGACTATTTTCTATTATCATTAGCCACTCCTGTTCAAATTTTATTAGGTCGACCATTTTATAATAGATTTTTTAATTCGCTTAAAAATGTAAATAGATTTACTATAGACACGTTAGTAGTCTTAAGTACCACTGTTGCTTATGTTTACAGTATCGTTTCTATATTTACTAATCAGGATGTAAGATTCTTCGAAGCATCTGCTTCTGTATTGACAATATTCACAATTGGAGAATATGTTGAAAGCAGAGTTTTAAAAACTACTTCTGAATCTATAAAAAGACTTCTTGCTTTAAAACCTAAAACTACAATAATAATCAAAAGTAATGGAAACCAAGAAACAGTTAATGTTGATAGCATTGTTACTGGGGATGTTTTTGTTATAAAGCCGGGAGAAAATGTTGCAACTGATGGTGTAATAGTATATGGGGAATCTTCAATAGATGAATCTATGATTACAGGTGAATCAATTTTAATAGATAAAAGAATTGGCGGTAAGGTTATTGGTGGAACTATAAATAAAAATGGCTATCTTCATGTTAGAGCAACAAACGTTGGAAGTCAAACTGTATTATCAAATATAATTGAAATGGTCAAAAAAGCAAGAACAAACAAACCTTCAATTCAGAGAATCGCAGATAGATGTGCAAAATATTTTATTCCTGTTGTATTTACTATTGCTTTTGTATCTTCAATTTATTGGCTGTTAGTAGGACAGATGCCTATCCAATTTGTGATAACTGTTTTTGCAACAGTTCTTGTCGTTTCTTGTCCTTGTGCCTTAGGTATTGCAACACCTATGGTAGTTTCTTTAGGAATTGGTAAAGCAGCAAGTCAAGGTATACTAATCAAAGGAGGAAAATATCTTGAGAAATTAGCATCAGTAGATACAGTAGTATTTGATAAAACAGGAACTCTTACTAAAGGTAAACTTGAAGTTACAGATATAATTCCTACTGACAGTTATGATGAATGTTATGTATTACAATTAGCATCATCTGCAGAAATTAAATCAGAACATCCAATAGCACAAGCAATAGTTAAAAAAGCATCTGAAAGAAAAATATCGCTTCTTGAAGTCCATGAATTTAATACAATAATAGGACACGGCATTGTAGCAAAATATCAACAACAGAGAATATCAGTTTTCAGTCCAAGAATTAATAACAATAAAAATAGCGATTTGATACAAACTACAATTAGCAAAAAATTTCTAGCAAAGATTCTTGAATTAGAATCAGAAGGAAAAACAGTAATAACTGTATTTGCAGAAGACAAACTAATTGGATTAATAGCAGTTGCAGATATAATAAGAGAGAATGCAATACATATAGTTAAACAAATTCATTCAATGGGAAAAGAAATAATTCTTTTAAGTGGAGATAATCAAAGGACAGTTAATTCTATTGCTCAAAGATTGAGTATAAAGAATGTTTTGGCAGAAGTATTACCAAACGAAAAGGTTAACAAAATAATAGATCTGCAAAACGAAAAAAAAGTGGTTGCAATGATAGGTGATGGTATTAATGATGCCCCGGCATTAACTCGAGCAGATATTGGAATTGCAATGCGTTCAGGAACAGATATTGCTATGGATGCAGGACATTTAATACTTATGAAAAGCGATTTATCTGATATTGTTTATGCTTTTAAATTGGCAAATTATTCATTAAAGAAAATTAAACAGAATCTTACAATATCTTTCGTATATAATTCTATAACTATCCCAATAGCCGCAGGAATATTATATGGAATCACTAATTCCTTGATATTGACTCCTGCATTAGCAGCAATAGGC
>DATFCH010000106.1:0-5581 GCA_035253345.1 Nitrososphaeraceae archaeon | reverse complement strand
TTCAATATTAAAAAATTTTATTCATATAACAATATTTTTATATTTTTATGTAATGACTAATTATATTCTACATTTGGTGATTTTAAAGGGTATTCTTCATATTTGATCGATTACTTCTAATAAAATCATCTTGAAAATCGATAGACAAAAACAAAACTTATTTTTTTAGTTCTTATATGAAGAATAGGAAAGTCTAGACCACAAAAGATTGGAGTTTAAACTATTTTAAAAATACTATAAAGTTGATAAAAACTATTAATATTTGACTTTTCGAATATATGGGTATATGGATTATGATAATTTATGTAAATCTATATTAGATCTTGATTCCAAAATAAGATTTGCAGGAATATGTGATGAATCCGGAGAGATAAAATATGGCGGTCAAAAAAAAGGTGTAGAAAATATTCTAAGTAATGAGGAAACACGAAAATCAAATTTACAGGCATTGGCAAGATGGGGGTTAAGGAATTCTTTATCTTCAAAAATAGGAAGAGGAAAATATGCAATGGCAGAATATGAAAAAATTAAACGAATTACTATTCCATTAGATGATGATCATTTATTGCTTATTACAACAGAAGTAATGGCGGATCATGCACAAATTATTAGTAATGCCCTCAAGCTTTTAAGCGATAATTCATAAATGGCAGAAGCCTTTATTTTAATTACTTGTAACAAAGATCATGAAGACTTTATATTAACGAATCTTAAAAAAATAGAAAAAATACAAAATTTAAACAAGATTAATGGTCCATATAGTATCATTATTAAAATGAAAGGAGAGACTCATGACGAGATAAAGGAAATAATTACCTCAGAAATTAAAACGATCGACAAAATTTGTCACACATTAACATTGAAAGTTAAAATAATATAAATGGAATCAATATCCTAATTTTGACATCAAATACCTAATAGTGCCTAACAACAATTAAAATTAGATACTCATTTTTTATATTATATCAGTTTCTCTTTTTTAACAATCCATTGTCCTGATTTTTTGGTTAAAATAAGATTGCCAACTATGTTACCTTTTTTATATACTTTCGCTATTTCTTTATTGGCGCCGATCAGCGAAAGAAAAAAGAGATCTTTTTGATGGTAGCCTGATTCAATCACTTTTGTTGATAATTTCCTACTTACCTTTATTATTAAATTCCTCGCAAGAGACCAATCTCCTTTCCAAGAGATAATTTCAAAATTACCAAAATTTTTTGTTATTAACAAATAACCTTCTGATTTTGCTTGGAATTGTTTCTTATTGTCTAATGCATATGAATTCATCCAGTGTATTGCTTCTTCTGCCTTTCTTTCCTCTATACCGAAGTTATCTGCATTTGCCACGATGTAGAACTTGTCATGTCAATCTATTAAATAATACGATGATTTTTATTTTAAACAATAATATCAACAAGATAATATTATTGACCTTTTAGTATTTAATAAATTCAAAATTGATTATTCTAATCCTAAGAGGATCGCAATTAAATAATTGAAGATAAGATGAAATATAATTTTCTTGTATTCCTTCAAATTCCTTTAACAGAATAAATCCTATTGATTTAAAAATTTGCTTTAAATTATTTACCTCTTTGTAAAAGTAATTATTTGTAACAGGTTGAAGGAGTTCATTCGTTATTTCAGTTATTAGTATGAATATTCCATTTTTTTGTAATTTTTTATATAATGTTTTGTAGAAAATTTCCCATTCACTTCTATATGTCTTATCTATATATTTAGGATCAGGAAGAACTGATATAACCTTATAAATCGATTCATCATTAAATAATGGTAAAATGGTTTCGAATGAATAGTTTAGTAACATAACATTCGGTGATGTTATATTTTTTTTAGCAATATTGAAAATCTCTTCTTTTATTTCGACACCAATAAAATAACAGTCAAAATTATTTTTAGAATCAGAAAGTAAATTTAGTAATTTACCATCACCAATACCTAATTCCAAAATTATTTTTTTATTATTTGGAAGATTATTTAGAAGGTTTTTTATCACCATTCTATATATAATAGTGGATTATTTGTATTTTAGCAAAATACGGAGGACAGTTATTCATTAACACATATTTAATAAAAAATTTCCTTCAATTCATTTAAATTCTATTATCTCATTTTTACCATACTTTTCCCAAAGAAGCTGAAACTTTTCAATTTTACTTGGCATAATGTTCCCATCATTATCATACATTTTGGAAAAGTTCGCACGCAAAATTATATTTTCATTGATATCAAAAAATCGTATACTAAAACTTTCTCGATTGTGTGATGTATTAAATTCTCTTATGAACTTAGCTGAGGAAACATAATTGACATTAACATGGATATGCCATGGAGAATGTTCGTCTCCAATTGTAGCCCATTGATCCTTGATTTTAAATTTCATATTTTCTTGTAGTTTAGCTTCGCAAATACCTCCAGAATTTTTAATGGAAAAAATAATGTCAGACTGTAGAAGAATATCAGAAATTAGATTTTCAAAGGTTTTTGATAACATAAACCAAAAATAAAAAATAGCTTTATAAATATATATATATAAAAATAAATAATAACTAGCCGTTCCTTTTGAAAATGGATATCAAAATTATATGGTTGTATTTAATCAGGTTGGATTTTTAATGAACTTTAACAAACAGAAGCTCACATAATGTGATTCGTAATTCAAAGTTTACTGTCCATCATCTATTTAAATAGAGTATCCTATCAAACAAGTTATCCTATCAAACAGGTTATCCTATCAAACAGGTTATATCTTCTCAAATTCATTAATTTACATTTATTTGGGTCAAGGAAAATTAATTGAAATATAGTCGTTATGTCTACGGAACAGAAAAAAAATTTTCCAAAAAAAATGCTGATGCTCTCCTTTACATCTCTTGCCTTGATATATACTATAATGTTGATAGGGGTCTATATTACATCATCATTTCAGGGATTATCCTGCCCAGATTGGCCATTATGTCCTAATGGTTTAGGTATTCCTGGACCAGAGTATCTCTTTGAACATGTACATAGAATGCTTGTAATAATTACTGCTGGTTTTATTTTTGGAACAGCTATTTATGCTTATTATCACGCTAGATCAGTGAGTACTCCTGCAATAATAGCAGCCATAATTGTAGTTATACAAATAATACTAGGTATGGTCATGGTACTTTCAAAATTACAACCTTTGTTAGTAGCCTCACATCTAGCAACGGGGATAACATTATTTGCAATGTTATTGTTAACTTTTATCTTTTCATATAAAGAAAGAAAAAATTCAATAACTTTAAAAGATTCAAAAAAATATCCCTAATTATTCTTTATTATCAGAAGTTTCTTTATTTAGATTGATTAATTCACTGTATCCTTCATTAAAGTCTTTGTGTAAATTCTCTAATAAATTAATAAATTGAGAATCCTTAGATAATTGCAGTTTCATTTTGTTTTCCAATTCATAAAGAGTAACTTTCACATCATCATTGAGATTTGGATTAATTGACAATAAATTAGTCTCATTATACATTATTGTTAATTTAAAACAAAGTCTTCTTATTAGCCATTCTAAATCAAATTTTAGTCTGTCAATAATTTTGATCTTTTCTTCTTCATTTTCTACTGTTCTCATATCCTCTATAGTATTTAATGTAATATTACAACATTCTTGCAAATAACTTGTAATTTGGGAATAAAATCTTCCAGTACAAACTTTAATTGTTTTTTCATTAAAAAATTGGAATATCAAAGTCTTTAAAATTATATCTTCTTGATATTTTATTAAAAATTGTGGAGGATAAATCGAGATATTTAAAAACACAAAAAATAAACCATACGTAGTAAATCTATAATTCTTAACATTACTTAGAAATTTGCCTCTTGTCACTTCTATGAATCCAATATCTTCTAATCGGCTCGAAATTAAATAAAAAGCATCACGTTGATCTGATGGCTGATTTCTAAATTTTAAATAGGACGTAATTTTAAATGATTGATCATTACCTCTGATAAACTTAATAATAAAAGATCTTTCTTCCTGAGTCAAGGTGACTTTTTGATAAGATAATAAGGATGATATATAATCAGAGTAACTCATAATTAATATATTATTTAAATACAGATTTATAAATTATATAAATAATGAGACGAGAATCCAGAATTTTTATTAGCACAAAAATATTGCCATATTTTCGTCTTTTCTATTATTTAAAAATATTATGTGTCTAGTTATTTTATTGAAAACTCTAATGTTGTATCCTCTAACTCTAAAATTGGTATATATAAAGAATGAGAATCATTTCCAATATCGTCTACATATTTATAATTTCCATTTTGTTTATTTAATTGAATAAATTTGTTTGATGGTTTTTCTGGCACAATATTATAGTGTATCAAGCTACTACCTATTGAACTATTATATATAAACATAATATTTTGATTTTGATAGTTTAAAAAATAAAGTAATGAACTAATACCCAATGCAGATTGGGCAGAAGATAGTATTATCTTTAACATATCTTCGAGTAAATTATATTTGAGATATCTTAAGTTGGATTTATTATTAAAAGTCACATTGATCAATAAATAATACCCATTATTAGACCTTACTAATGAAATCAAAATGCAAAAAAGAATGATTAAAAATAATTATTATTACTGAAATTAATTTTCAATTTGGAAATAAAATTATAAAGTCCTTAACTAGCCATTATTTTAATAGTTGATCAGGATAGATATACGGATTGGATGTTTATGATACGTATTAATAAAATTTATCATATGGATTGCAGAGAGTTTATGAACAAAATATTAGAGGAAAATACTATTAAAATTGATGCAATAATTACATCTCCTCCGTATAATATCAATAAATCCTATTCTGAATATAAAGATAAAAGAGATAAAAATGAATATCTTAAATGGTTACAAAATGTTGCAAAAAAAGGTTTAGAAATCTTAAAAGAAGATGGTTCATTTTTCCTCAATATTGGTGCAAGACCTACAGACTCTATTTTACCTTTTGAGATATGTAAAAACTTTATGGACGCAGGTTATGTACTACAAAATACAATTCATTGGATAAAATCAATATCATTTGAAACAGATGATATTGGAAAAAAGAACCTTCTAAAAAATGACACATCAATTGGACATTTTAAACCACTAGTGAGTAAAAGATTTTTAAGCGATCTTCATGAATATGTATTTCACTTTACTAGATATGGCAATTCAGTTATAAATAAACTTGCTATAGGTGTAGCATACCAAGATAAATCTAATATTGGACGATGGAAATCTGCTATAACAGATAAGAGAGACAGGGGAAATGTATGGTTTATTCCTTATAATACAATACAACAAAAAGGCCCACATCCTGCAATATTTCCTGAAAAGTTACCTCAGTTATGCATCAAAATGCATGGTATAAAAAGGAATACTCTTATTTATGATCCATTTATAGGAATAGGTACAACAGCTTTGGCATGCATCGATTTGAATGTTAATTTTTTGGGTACTGATATAGACAAGAATTATATCCAAATTGCAAATGAAAGAATAAGATCCAGAAATAAACAAAATAAAA
>DATFCH010000105.1:0-8555 GCA_035253345.1 Nitrososphaeraceae archaeon | reverse complement strand
GAATTTGACATTTTTGGTTTAGGTTGTTTTGTAAATTTGTTATAATAAAATTGACGATTAGCATTAGTCCCATTTGGGACATATGTTGGTTTATTTGCAGATCTATTTTTACAAATATGTTTCTGTTTAGAAAACACTTCTAAAAATGAATTAGAGACTGTATCCCAGTATATCCTTGTACCACAACCATAGTTACAGGTTTTAGGATTAATGATATTATTACTATTATAGATCATATTCTTCTATTATATCATTAATTGTCTGTTTCATTTCTTCCTTGCTATTCATTTCATGTAAGAATTTACCTTTCATTTCAAACGATACAATACAGACATTCATAAAGACCTGTCCATTGGATTTGGGAGATATATCCTTACACCATTTCATACATTGGAGTAACTTCTTTTCCTTACTATTTGGATCTTCTATTGCTATTTGCGCCAATTTTGTTAAATTAGTTGGATATACACCGTAAGGAAATATATCATTATCATTAGTATAACTCATTTCTTCATTTGAATTGGATTTTGATAAACCCATTCTTTAACTTTTGTATGTTGACAATCACTACAAATCAGATAAAACAATTTTTTAGATGCAGAATATCTTTCCACATCCCAAAGTCTTGAATCACATTTAGGATAACTATTTAATTCCATTTTATTATACTCCTTTTCTAATCTTGTAATATAAAGTAGCTAGAACGAGATAGCAAGGGAGGGTATATCATAATTATAGTCATTAGAAGAGCTCATTGTAAGCCCTCTTTTTCTCCTTCCTCTATTCTCTTTTTATGTGATTGAATATTAACAAAAGCATCTTTACAATATTCTGAACAAAACCAAAAGGAATTATTTAATTTGTCTTGATCTTCATTAGAAGATTCTAAACTAATTCTTTAGAACAATAAATACATACTAATTTCATTTCTTAATCTTCTACTATAATGCGAACTGGTTTCTTCATTTTTTTAATATCTTCATGATAATTTTTAGGAATGATAATTATTAGTTTATGATCACTTTCCGTATAAAATTTTTTTTGTGTAATAATATAAAGTTCTATTTAATTTACTAGAACAATTTAGGAATATAACTATTAAATCGAATATTGTTATTATTATAATATGTCATCTCATCATTCAGGTGCTTACCAATGTGAAGCATGCGACGTGGATTTTAGCTCTCAAGAAGAATTTGAAAAACATAGAAAAGATCGACACAGTAGCGACAGTCCCACTAATCTTGAATCCAATAAATAAATAAAAGAGATACTGAAAGAATATTGCTATTGAGATCTTTAAACAAATTTTTTTACTTATATTTATAATACAAAGTTATTACCAAAAATTAAGACATAGTGTACTATATCATTTAAAAATAAAATAGTATGATAATAGTAAAAACAATCATCATTCCCTAATTTGATCTAAATAATATTTTATTATACTATTCTTCAAAGTTCAGATATATTTTTTTTATAGATACAATATTATGCACAAGTCATTAATAATTTTCTATAGCTTATTAGTAATTTTAGTGCCGGTAGGATCTAGTTTGAATATTTCAAATGCGACTGCTATTGCAGATCATGATAAAGAACAATCTAAAATGGATCTAGATTTGTCAAATGATCATTACTATGTATTCCCTCAAAATAGTAATTCATTACAGAAAATAAAATGTAACAATATTAATGTAAATGTTAATGGTTTAGAACTTGAAGTATTTCCACAATTCCTAAGTGGAGATATAGCAACTGAAGCACAAGATACTAATACCGGTGCTAGCTCATTTGCTGGAAATAATGATGATGGTTCGACAATCAACAACTTTAGAGTTATCTGTATTAATAATAACGATAATACAGCCACTAATAACAATAATTAAAACACTGCGAATGGAAACATACCAATAACTCCACCAGAAGAATTTGCCAATTTGAATGTGATAAAGAACGTTGATTGTATCTCTGAAGGTGGTACACCTGATGATGATGATGCAGTATGTGATTATGTATTAGAAAATATTTTACCTTCAAATTATCAAATGATAGTAACAGGAATAGAAGCTGATGCGAATCCATCAGAATTTCCTAGTTCAAGTACTGGCACAAATGTTCAACTTGGAGCAGGAGTAGAAGGTTGCATACCTACGAAAGAATTAGCAAATACTGAACAATTAAAAGCCGATCTAGAAGATTCAGTGCTATTTACTTCTACTTCAGTAGATCCAGGTTCAGATTGTGGGGCTTTTACTAACCAGGAAGGATATTCCAAAATGCAAATGTATCTATCTCCGCTGGTCCATCAGAAATATGTTCTATAACAAATACAATTAGTGTTGGTAGAGGAACAGTTCCTACACTAGCTCAAAACACACAAGATTCAGCTAAATTAACAACAATGGAAAAAAGGGCTAAATTAATGACACAGTGGTTAAATCAACTTTGATAAAAGATTCAGAACTGAATTAAACCAATTTTTTATTTTCCTTTAAATATAAAAATATTAAAATATCAATTCCTAATAATCTGACAGATGAATACCGAAATTTAATCTGCTATAAATATCTACAATAGTTAAATAAAAATTTTGTAAATATAATAGTGATCCTTTCAACACTACAGAGTCAAACAAATGGGAAATACAAACAAGTCTAGTCTGGGATAAAATACTGACCTTAGCAAGCATTATTTCTTTCAGGCTAGACTCAATTAATCGATATATATAATTCTTTAAATATATCGTATAACCAATATACAGTAGAGATTCCATCAATCATTGTACTACATTGTATTTCCTTCTATCAAATTTTAAATATCTGTACCTACTATATAATCATATTCAAGATCGGCATTTAAGAGATATTTCAAGTCCAATACTGCTAGAAATCAAGACATTGGTGTCATGGTGGAGGAAGGAGAGTGGGATTTTAAAGTTTGATCGGCATTATAATTCCTCTTTTTCTTCTTTCTATTTTGTTATATTATTACAATTATTGTACATTTAATGGTGGTTTAATCGAACCTATACTAAATTATATGATTAATAAGTTATTAGGGTGTGGATATTGCTCCTCTAAATAATTGGAATGACACAGATTGAAATAGAACTTTTAAAAAGATACCAATCAGTTTAAAATATGCCAATATACCGAAAGTAGATAATTTGGATCAAGATAAAATAAGAGAGATAGTAAATGAAACCTACCGGTAAAAATCTGGAGATTATAATAAATTACATTTTAATTTTAACTTTGTGATTATAGATAGTATTAGAACCACAGGATATATCTTTTATATCTAATATTATTTAGGTAGAAACACGAATTTTTATATAAAATAATATGAATAAGCATGTTAGAAAACAAATGACTGTGCTAAAAATATCCCAAATTGAAATTAATGAAGAAAAACAACAATGGTGGTTTGTAGAACCATATGATGAAATTTTCCAGGAATACAATAGTATTGATGGTTATCCGACACATATAAAAGATAAAGTAGAAGAAATAATTTCGACAAAAATTGGGGATAAGAAAGTAAGAGTTACTGTATTTTCTTATAAAGGTACTATAGGCAAATATGAGATATTAGCATAATAATTACAAGGTTTTCAAAATACATTAATGTTCTAATATAGATTAGACATATAAAATATTCATATTATATTAAATTTTAACACGAAATAATAATATTAACGACTATAATAAAAGAAATAAGAAAATCAAAATATCGGGGGAATATTTATATTTATATAAATCGTTTGAATTGTAATGAAATCATTTATATAAAATGATAGTGCTATAGAATTTCTATTTTACTAAATAGTTTAATCTTAGAACTTATAATTTATACGTAGATATATTTTTGACTGAAAATGAAGATTTGGAAGAAAAAAAGGTATTAGGTTCAAATGGTCATGCTTTTGTCAATCTAACAGAGGAGGAAGAATTAAAATTCAATCTAGGAGTACCGCATTTGTTCTTTGGAAATATTGGCAGAATAGATAAAAAGAGATTTTTAAGATATTACTGTAATAAATGTGCAAAGGAATATCCTGGTTCTCCTCAAATAATATATGATAATCCAAATGAAGAAGTTGTTGAAGGTATTATATTATTAGAAAAAGGAGAATACAAATGTACTATTTGTAAGAATACAATAGCACTATATCGCAAATTCAACAAACAATAGAATAATACTAGTTGTTTCATAGTTAAATGAGTTCATTTAATATCGATGCTAATTTAGGTTTAGGTTATATTCCATAACAATAAAAAATATACTATTTTAGTTTAATTTAATTAAGTTACTTGGTATATCCATAATAATTCAAAAATTACAACTTTTATTAGGTAATCTAAAGAATATATAATAAATATAAATCAATATTTTTAAAAAATAGTTTTTTGTTCTCTTTCACTTTAATATAAATCTTGGAATATTATCTAGGATATTCTGGAGTAATTATGGAACTACGCCGGAAAAGGGACGTTGGTTTGAATTAACAATACAATAAATAAATAAATATTATTTCTATTTTTACAATAATCTCATATATTAGTTGGTCATTCTCTTAAATTGAACATCTTAGTATATACTATTCCAAATCTTTTTTAATTTCAGACATCATTTTGAGGTAAATATAACTAATAAAGAGTAATTAATAATCACATTTTGTAAAATCAGAATTACAGTCTTCCAACCAAAAAATACGCTAAATATAAGTCAATGTCCTAGTCCAGAGCAAGAAAGAATTTTTTGAATGTTCTTTTCGATTCTCCCTTCATTCAGATTATGGAAATTTATTTACCATAAATCTATCATTAATTGTTAACAATTCTTTGTAAATATAATTAACACATGCTAAAAGTAGATTCATTCAATTTTAACTCCTTGAATATCTCTTGGTAGATTATGATATTGCTAATTACATGTTACTATAATTTATTAAGAAATGCAATGGATATTTGATCATTTTTTTCTTTTTATTGTTCTTATAAAAAAAATATTGTTCCAAAGTACTTAAAATTCTACACTACATCAAGATTATTGTTTTGATTTTTATTATAGTATTTTAGTTTATGTTATTAAATACGTTCTATCAGAATATTAATTTGTATATCTACTTACATTCATAATTTGATCTAAAATGAACATTTCCACTATCACTTATGTAAACTTTACCATGTGGATCAATTGTTATATCATGAGGTATTAGAAATTGATTATCCTTACATCCGAGTGAACCCCACATTGTAATGAAGTTACCTTTACTATCAAATTTTTGTACTCTCACATTTCTTGTATCAACTACGTAAACGTTACCTTGTTTATCTACTGCAATTCCATGGTCTTCAATAAACTGTCCTTTGTTGCTTCCTTTAGATCCCCACATTGTAATGAAGTTACCATTACTATCAAATTTTTCTACACGTGAATTATCTCTGCCATCAGTTACGTATACATTATCTTTTGAATCTGTAGTCACATCATGAATATGAACAAATTGTCCTGCTTTTGATCCATACGAACCCCACTTTTGTATAAAATTTCCATTATTATCAAATTTTTGAATAATCGGATTCTCTTGATCTCCTACGTATACATTGCCTTTAGAATCAACTGCTATTCCCCATGGCTTCATAAATTGGTTTATTTCATTTCCTTTAGATCCCCACATTGTAATGAAGTTACCTTTACTATCAAATTTTTGAACATGTGAAGTACCATAATCAACTACAAACACGTTATCTTTTTTATCTATTGCAATACTTTCTGGTTGTATAAATTCTCCTGGATCTGTACCTCCCTTACCAAATGCTAGTAAAAAGTTTCCATTATTATCAAATTTTTGAATATTACACAACACAGCATCGCTTACATATATGTTGCCGTGAGAATCAGAACCAATTCCATGAGGATGTAAAAATTCTCCTTTACTTGCTCCTTTTACACCCCAGCTATTAACGAAAACACCATTTGAATTAAATTCTTTAACATGATGAAAATTTTCTATATCTTTAGTATTTGATTGGTGAAATTTATTATTATCATCTTTATTATCGATATTTGAAATTGCTTTCTTTACTATCTTTCCGTTTTTACAATTTTCGATTTCGTTTATATCATTTGGTATATCTGCATTTACTATTGATAGATAGATGCTGTTACTTACTATAATATACGCAATTACAAAACAAACAAGCAATATTGTTTTTTTATTTAAATTTTGTGACATAAAATTTACATTATTTTTTATTTTAATGATGATTTCTAATTTAGAATATACACAGTTTAGGATACGATTATGTCTCCATACATTGATTCTGGATGATATTGGCAATGATATTGATATTTTCCACTACTAGTGAATGTAAAAGGAAAGTCATCTGTTGCACCATTTGAAATTTCAATAGATTTTGCTAATTGCTTACCATTTTTATCTTGGATAATTAATTGATGAGGAATATTATTATTCATACTCTCTATTTGAATAATATATTCCTTATTTAATTTTAGATCAAGTTGAGGATTGATTTGATCATCAGCAGTTATCCATACGTAATGGTTATTTCGTTCCGTTGCTTTTAGATCTATTATATTTGAACTTTCTGCAGAAGATTCTATCTGTGCATTTGCAAAATTTTTTTCTGATGTATCTATTAAGTTTCCGTTAATAGTATAAAATACTGCAAACAAGCCAATACAAATCATTAATACACATAATATCATGTTAATATTTTTAGTAGAGAATAGTAAAAATATGTATTGACCTTTTTTATTTCTACTTATTTCCAATTACTTGTTTTTATTTATTAACTTATATAAGCCATAGTAAACGAAGTTAACAGATTATTACAATATAGGATTATCACATATGATATATGTTGTTTCCTTTACTCTAACCTATCGTTGTATTTCAGAAAAACCTTCTAAGACATAATTTATTTTGAATATAATGAATGAAAAATATTTTGACCAAATAACTATACAAGATACTATCTCATAATCAATAAAAACAAATAATAACTCTATTTTTAGATAATAAGTTTAGGACATTAATATTTAATAGAATTTCTAATCAAGGTCTGATAGCAAATAATACTAAAATCGTATAAAGTACAAAATCATTTACTAAAGAAACACAAATTTAACTGCTGCCTAGTCATTATGTTTTTAATATCTTTAAATCTGATGCTTGATCATCAAGTATAGCCTTCATTGCAAGCTGTTGTTCCTTCTCAAATTAAGACATGGATACTCATCAGGAGTTTTTGATATGGTTACTCCCCATCACCTAAGTCAATATAAAAAAGAAGCAGAAAAATGGTTTAATCAAATATTTGATGATATCAAAGAAAAAAAATTTGATATGAATAAAAATAGAACGGATGTCATTACAACTCCAATGTCTATAGTTGGAGCAATAGTTGATTATGCTGAAAAGGAAAGTGTTGATATTATTATTCTAGGGAAAAGCGGAAATACTGGATTTAAAAAAATACTTTTAGGTAGTACTGCATCAGGAGTTGTAACCTATGCCCATTGTAATGTTCTTGTAGTCAAATGACTACATAAAATTGGTTTTTATGCTGGAAAATTTTACAAAATTATATTCATATTTTGACAACAAATTTAGACTAAATTAGTATAACCGAAAATATGATTAAAAAGGTAAGAGTATAATATAAAAATTATTATGATATGTATAAAGTCTTGTTAAGATTATTTCTTCCGTGAATTTGAAATGAACCCGTTTCTTATTTTTGCAACATAGATAAATAAATAATTAATCTTATTCAATTGTATGCATTTTCTAGATCATCATTGTTATTATTTGTACAAGTATAGTAGTGGTAGTCGTCAAAACCCGGTCCTATCGTTAAAATACTGCATTACTCTTTTCTAAAGAGAGATGCAAATAATGTTTTAGATATAAAAGCTGCATGCGTGGATAGGGATACCCATGTACCTCATCAATACATATACTATATATTTTCCATATTTCTCAACAAAAGATCTAATGAAATTCTCTGTTACAAACATATTTTCTTCCTCAGATATATTCAAGTACAGACCTATTGATAATTTTCAATGCAGATCCACAACCAGAAATGTTGATTACCAATCTGAATAACAGGTTCATCTATATGCAGATCCACAACCAGAAATGTTGATTACCAATCTGAATAACAGGTTCATCTATAATGAATGCGGATACTTTTTTTTTCTCCGGTGAATCTGCAATGAAGCAACTTTTCAATTCTAGACAGATAGATAATAACTTCTATTTCATTATTAAATGGTTCCCATGTTCTAGAAGTGTTGCTTAAACTAAACGCAGAAAGTACAAATACAGAGCAATAAATGTAATATTCTTTTTCTGGAAGTTTAAAAATCAATTATTAGAGATATGAAACATATAGCCAAATTCGTTTTGTTAAGTTAACAGATCTCAATAAACTATCATGAAGAGAATATATGAAAATATTTATGAAAAGTAAAATATAAAATTGAATTAGATCTGTATTTAATTACTATATTGAATC
>DATFCH010000104.1:0-9684 GCA_035253345.1 Nitrososphaeraceae archaeon | reverse complement strand
ATTTATTTTTTTAAAATAACTACACTAAGATAATTTCTATAAATTATCTTTATTAATAATTTTATTTATATTATAAAATGAAATAATATAATAAGAATTGTTATCTTGTTACGTCACATATAATAACTAAATAGAAATGATAGTACACATGTCGAAGACTACGACTATGACAATCACGGGAACAATGATATTATTTGCAGTCGGTATTATTTTTTCTTCACCAATGGCTGCATCGGCAGTTCCTTTTACCGATCAGCAACAACAAGACAATTTTTTAGATCTAAAAAATGCAAAATTAAGAATAAATGACAATGTAATAACAGATGCATTGTTTACTGCAAAAGGAGATATTCCTAGATACAATCCAGGAATTAACTGGGGATATGGAATTATAACAGCAGGTGGAAATGTAATCGTAACAACATCTCATCCTGAACTACCAATTGCAGACAGTGAATTACAAAATGGTGATCCAACTAATGATGTTATTCATAATCACTATGTGGTATTAACAACAACTAATGCATTATGTGGACCTGCTAACCCACAAAATCCTACTGCAGGGTTTAATCCTTCTGTAGAAGATCTTACTGTTGAATCACCTGGAGACATATTTGTTAAACAAAATCTTGCACTATTAAAGAACCTTCCACCATCAGTAACTGGAGGAAATTTTGATCCTGCGAGAGTGTTTACTCCTGGTGCTGATTATCAAGCAGCCGCTTCATTTCAATTAAAATATGTTGAAGATACAACTGATCCAACGAAATTTGCAGTTTGTGTTGTCGATATCAGAGCATTAGATCCACTAGAAGAGAGTACTGTAATTATTGGAGAGAAAGATATGAAACCAGATTATCCAAGACCAGATTATGGAAATAATGATGGATATGGAAACGAATACTCAGAAGAATATAATGATGAATACTCAGATGAATATCATAATAACTATCTAGAAGACAATTCCTATGATGAAGAATACGACGACAGTGAATATAGAGACTAATAATATATATCAAAGCTAAAAAAAATAAAAACATTTACTCTATCTTTTTTTTTGTTTCTACAATGAATAGTCATTTGTGATTGAATTAAATAATAAATTCAGAATAACTCTTGTTTAATTATGATTAAAAATACAACTAGATATAGAAAAAGAACATATTTAATTCATGAAAAAATAATTCAATATATTAATGATTCTCCTGGTATAAGATATAGAGAACTTTTAAAAATTAATGATTTGTCAAGTAGCTCTTTATCCTATCATTTAAAACTTTTAATAGATTCGAAAAGAATTAATGTATATCGATCTAACGATCGAGTAACAAGATTCTTCTCTCCTGATGTTTCAATTTCCTACTATAATTTAATAGGATTGTTACGTCAATATACATGTAGAAAAATAGTTCTCTACATTTTAAAGTATGAACCTTGCAGATTTAAAGATATTGTAAAGTATATACATAAAGCTCCTTCTACTATTGCATGGCATCTTTCACGGTTAATTGATACCAATATTATTAAGATGTACATCCAAAATGATATAAAATATTATAAAATTAAAATAAATAAACCTAAACTTCGAAATTTATTATAAAGATACAAATGTTTTAGTATAATAGATTTGAGAAATAAAATATAAAATAAAATAAAAAAAAAGAATTATGGTGGTAATCCTGTTTGATTTAGTACCTTTCCAGCAGTTGCATATGTTACACTAAATGGTTCTCCCTTAATATTATGGAATGCTAATGCTGTTCCAGAAAATGTAGTAGAACCTGCATTAAACTCTCCATTAAACTGATTCATAACTGATATCGCTACAGAACCATTTCCAAAAGGAGCATTCAGTGGTTGTCCATGTTGTTCATCTGTTGCAGTTGCATTAAATGGATTTAGCACGACTATTTCTACTGGTTTACTTGCAGAGTAGGTTACTTGTCCACTATACATCTTACCATCACTTCTTGGAGGTAAGGCTATAGCTATTTGATGTGTTTCATGTCCTGGAAGTGGGTCTTGAACAGATTTATCAGTTTTTTGAATAGCGAACATTTTGGGTTCTGCAAATGCAGAGGTTGACATATTGGATGTAGAAGCTACAACTAATCCTGTCAATAAGGCTGTCAAAAATATTGTTCCTATGATTTTCATTTCAGATTTCATAATTTTCAATGAAAGCTAAATTCAACTATTTAATATTTTTTGTGGACTTTTTCGACGCCGATAAATTTGGATAGATAAATTTAATTTATTACTATTGATTATCGAGTAAGTTTTTACTATGTATGCGATTCTTTTAGACTAGTATAGCGACTTCTCTTATTCTAACCTAAATGTTTTGATTCATAATTGATAGATGTATAAAAAAATTAAATGAGATAAATAATTGAAACTACTACTAAAACAACCACATCAGTTAACAACAACCATTATTTCCACTATTCTCTTGATTTTGATGAGAAAAAGCACTAGCAGTATGTGTTGGATCATTTATCATTCCTATGATTGTTCCAATTACGAATGTTACTGCTAATCCTATTCCAAATGTTACTAGACGAGGATGTGATGCTATTGTATTTACTAATTTGTCTTTTAATGACATGTTACTCGCTTTAAAGATTTGAAACTTATAAACGTCATTAAACATGGTTCAATTATTTTCTTATTCTATTCAATTTAGATTTTAATATCTATTTTGCATATAAAAAAAATATTTCCAAAAACTGTTAATTAAAAATGGAAAATGATAATGTTATTTATGTCAACAAAATAACAACATTACCAAACCCTAAAAGACACAATATTACTTTACAATAATGATATAAAAAAATTACTGTAATTTGAATTATATTTTGCCATGTTACCCTGTTACGCTCTATTTGTGTAACATCCCTCGTCGTTAGGATACCATTTTGGACACTAAATACCCTTTTTACTCACAAAAGTAAAATATTTTCCAAAAAAAAATATTTTTATATCATGTAGTTTTGTTACGTAACATGCGTAACATCGCTAGTGATATTATCATTTCCCAGAAAATCAGTTAGATTTTTTTTTGTTCCGTATGCAGTTCTAAGGAGCTTTACTCCTATTCTTTTATGACCGTATTCGAATCCTTCGATAATACTGGCAATTTCAGGTAGACTTGATATTTCTGGTACTTTTTGCTTTAATTCATTGATAATATGGGATGTTATTACAATAAGATCTGTTCCGTTTACATTAATACGTTTTAAAAATGGTATTAAACTTTGTTCCAAACAGAATTCAAGTCTATTATCAAACGTTGTGTTTTGAAATTCTGTTGCAATCTTTTCCATGTTTCTATGAAACTTGTTATATGTCTCGTTTACCAATATTGTAAGGAAACTTGCTAACGAAAGATCAACATCTTCTTTACTATCTTCTAATTGGGTTTCTTCAACAAAGTATTTTGTCCATTCTGGAACCTCTTTGCCTGCTGCCTTATAAAATTCAGTTAATATTATTTGTCCTTTTTCTTTCCAATCTGTATTACTGTCTATTATGATTTGTTGATTTTCCATTCCATAGTTTGCTGCAAAATCACCAAGATACCTAAACTCTTTCTTAATCCGATCATCAAATATTTTTTTGAATTCCAACATCTCGGTTGATGAATACTGATCTTGTTCGGTGAAAACAATAGGGATTATTCTACGTCTAAAACCGGTATCTTTTGGTGGAGTGGAATTACCTGTTAATATACATGGTGAAAGAGCTGGAATTATTGTCCAAGTAGTTTTATTTACATATTTTTTTCTTCCTATGATATCGGTTACAGTCGCTTTTATCATTTCAACTACATCTTTCTTTCGATGATCATCACTCAGTTGGGATACTTCATTAATTACAATAGGATACGTACTCTTGCTAAGAGATTCGCCAAGTCTAGCCACTGTATCCGCGGCTGTATATGGAATTATTGCATCTTTATCATCATAGCGATTCCAAACACAAGAAGACATGTCACCCAACGTAGATTTGCCTGTGTTACTCCATCCATAAGGATAGGGCCACGGTATCCACTTTTTATGTGCCTGTTTTAAAACATAATCGAATGGAGCTATGACAGACCATTTGGTAATAGTAGGAAGAACATCTTTTTTCTTAAATTTAGCCTGTAAAGTATCAAGTAATTCACAACAATCTTTTATCTGTTCAAATGTAGGTTTTGGATGATCTACATGATACGGTCTTATTTCTCCATCAATATAGTAAAAACCGGGTGTTTCAATATCTTCTTTAACAATTATTTTATTATCTTCCTCGAATGCGCTAATTACTGTAGATAACGATTCAGATGCTTTAGTAGGTGAAGGAATTAACATCATGTTTCTAAGAAACGTAATTATCTCGTCTAAATGCATTGGACCGATTGTTAAAGTCCTGTTTGATTTAGTTACAAAATCTATTGTATATTTATGATAGTTATCTGAGGATAATCCAAGAAGATCTTTATGCAGTGTTATTTCTTTTGGAATTGCATCAATTATAATATCATATAGGTTTAGTTTGGTTTTAGTTTCAAATTCATCATCATTACCGTCCTTTTTTGGTATTTTATATTTTTTAACTGAAGCGTGAATAATTTGTTTGAAATCCCGATGTGCTATTATGAATTTGAATGGCGGACTTAATGAAGTATGTTTCCAACAAACAAATTCTGATAAATGTTGCCTAATCTCTGGACTGAGCTGTTTGTATACTGATATTTTACTATTGCTTGTGAAGTTATTATAAAAATCATCATCATTATTGATGTCACCATCGGCAGTATTTCTTGCTATAAACTCCATAGCCGCTTTCCATTGCTTTTCAAAATCTCTCTCATCTAGTGATGGTTTGCAATGTTTTTGGTTCCATAATTGACATATTTCTTTAATATCCTCTAATGGTTTTATCCCTCTATTACGTTGCAATTCCGATTCCATTATTCTTAATAATTCTAAGTGCCTATTGTGACCTTGAAGGATTACAGTGTCTGTTTTCCATAAATCACTAATTGGATTTAGATGACCATTTCCATTAGAACCATTAACAGATCCATAAGAAATATTATATTTATTGCATATGTCGCTAATCCTTTTTTCTACTTTTGAAGCATCAAAAAATGTAGGCTCTTCTGTTCCTATGATTTGATAATTGCTTCCATTTCTATGTGGTGAATTTGAACAAAACATGATGTATTTAGAGCTTGATTTAACTTCCAAAGCTGGAATTTCATTAGCATCTATTTTTTTTAATAGCTCTATATTGGTTTTATCACTTGCCTTATTTGGTATTGGTCTATCTACTATAAAATAAATGTGCATTTTGTTGGGGTCAGAATGTTGTTCAACAATGGTATTTTGTTTTAAATATTCTAACTCCTGACCACAAAAATCTTGTATTGCTATTTTGTTGTCCAGATCAATAGCTATAAGATATTTGCCTTCAAATGGTCCACGCCATATCAATCCTGGAATAAGAGATATACCTTGATTATAATGTCCATTTTCTTTCCAGTAATTATGTAGTTGTTCAGGTATTGATTTATTTTGATATTCAGACCAATTTATAAATGGACGTTTTTCCTTAGTATTAGCTGGTGTTATATTGACTCCTATTTTATAATACCAGTAATCGGACCAATGATTTAAAAAAGTGGATTGGGAAGTCATCTTTTTCTTAATATCCCTGATCTGATGAAATCCGCTCTTAATTTTGCAATTGCTTTTTGTGTACTGGCTAATTCCTGTTTAATCTCTTGTAAGTCTGAAATAATGGCTTCAAGTAAACCCTGAAATTCAAAAATATTGGAGCTCAATATTAAATCACTTTCGGAATATGAATTGCTTTATCGAAATCTGTCAGTAGTGTTGTATTTTTATAATATTGTACCAAGTATTCGTCGGAACATATTTTACAAGTATTGCAGCCAAAGATACAAAGCTTATATTCTTGGTCTTGTTTATTACACTTGGAAATTCCTTCATTCATTTTTTTTATTTTAACCTCTTTTGTTTAGCGAAGATTCGATGAGTCTGAGAATATACCGCGACCTTGCGATATCCCCCCTTTTTGTATCAATCTCTTCAATTATAGTCTCAGGTAACGAAATACCTATGCTATTCTTGCTATTCTTACGAATAAATGAATTATTCATAGAATTGGTAAAACTTGTGAATATAGGAGAACTAAAAATAATAAAATTATTTCATCTCAAATCGAAAATTATCATTTGGTTCTGCAGTATCATTCAACATGTTTCTTAATGCTTTTGTGAAATTCTCTGGCAAGTCTTCTGGATTTGGCGGAGCTTCAACCAGTGCATGTACTACTTTAACCATTTCTCTCGAGATAAAACTATCCAGCATTTCGTTACTAGGAGTTGGGTACTCATTGTAAACGATTGAAAGTATCCTTAGCAATTCGCTGTATTTTCTTTTAACTCGTAAAACAACAGGAATTTCAACATATTCGTCTACATTTAAGCTCATGTTGAATTGTACTCTTCTTCTTCTTCTTCGTTTGAATTTTGTAATTTCTTTTCTTCATATTTTTGTAGTCTTTGGTAAACATCGGCATCTATTTTCACTTCTACATTTTTTTCATTTGAATTTGTAAGATCGTCTAAACCTTCTATCTCCTTCATATAGTCCATAAATGGTTCTCCCAATTCATCTCTCGTATCAGCAAACATAGAAAGTCTATCACGTAATAACTCGAGAACATATTCATCAACACCATCATATCCTTTCACATAAGAAATAATAATTAATGGAATTTTCCATTCTTCTGGAACTATCGATAATATTTGCGAATTATTGTCTTTGATTGTAAAACTGTTTGAAGACATTTTATAATTCATCCTCCAATGGTTTAACAAAAAATAAAGTCTTTTTAGAGATTCTAATTTTACGTCTAGATCGTTTCTCTTTTTTCTTTGGCTTGTAGGTCATAACGAATCCCCTTCAAGGTAGTTGTAAACGTATTTCAAATTCCCACATTCGAGACAGATATATTCAACTTCTATAACATTTTTGGAAATATAGGAAGTGTGGATAGATTCATAGTCATGTTCAAGACCAAACTTTGGACATATATCTTCTAAAGATTTATTGTAATTATTTAAGATTTCAGAAATACTCAAAATGAATACTCACTATCCTTCCAAGATTTCGATTGTTGTACTACTGAAATTTTATTTTGATTTGTAAAAGTTTTTGCAGTACTTGGAAGTTTATCAATTTCTTTTAATGTTCCTTTACCTATCGATTTCTCAATGCTCCAAATGTGTTTACAATGTTCTAACCTGATACTGTTGGAAGGGCATGTGCAGTATTCTACAACATCAGGATTATATTTAACAAAGTAGTAAATATTATCACTGTGTTCGCTTTGAACATAGTAATTGTCTTTTGACTCCAACAGGTAAAAGACGTTTCTGGTGAGAGCTATGTTCGTACCATGGCTCTCCCTTTTGTTTAACTCTTCAACTGGGTTTGTTTCTTTACTAACAACATCAATGTTGTTAGAATCTTTTTTATTTGCAAATTCTAATGTTTGCATATGTATACTAGTGGGTATACTATATATAAAGGTATACCCCATAGTTGGTATACATTTAAATATAATAACATTCTAATAAATATCATGCAAATAACTGAATACATGGGTGAAAAATCCTCCGTTACGATTAATACTCCTGGTAAAGCATCTTTAAAAACTACAATTCCGATCTCTATGGTTAGACAATTTGGAATAAAACAAGGTGATCAATTAGATTGGTCTGTAGCAAAATTTGGAGATAATGAGCTTGTAATGGTAGTTAGAAAAGAAGGACAAAAATACGAACAAAATATTATCCCCTATCAAGAAGTGGAGGAAGAACGTGAAAGAAATATTCAAGCAGAAAAAAAGGGTAAAAGGCGATCTTTTCGTACAAATATAGGTTAACAAAGAAATGAGTTATTCTTTTTTATCCCAGTCTACATCGTTAAATGCATCCATCACTTGTTCAAGTTTCTCAGATAATTTTGTAAGGTTTTCGTTATTATCCACTACCTCTCTTAGTCGTTCATCAATCTGGTATGCTTTAACATCGATATTAAAAAGACCTTCGACTTTTTGAAGTTCATTTAAAATTATTTTTCTTTCATCTTTGGTAAACTCGATTATTTCTTTATCCACAATCTCTTTCAGTTTATCCATAATTGGTAATGTTATTGGATATGGAGGTACTGGTATAACACGACGATAATTTCTGGTAGGAAATTCTTTAATTATTTGTGAGTATAACCAATTCCAAAATCTCTTTGGACCTATTTGTGTCATTACGGTGTTTAATTCAATTCTATTTTTCTTGAGTATTAGAAGATACGTCAACGGCTTTAGTCTGTCATCTTCATCGATATCAAAAACATCGATGCTGCCACCTTCATAAATCCTATTCAAATAATTGATATATCGTTTTTCATGTGGTGTACCTTTAATATGCACTAATTTATGATTTGTTGAACTTTTTCTCTTCAAGTAATGAGTAAGATATTCTAGACTTATCCATGTATCTGTAGCATTGCGTCCTTCTATAAGTATCTCAAGATCCAATACATCATCTAATTCGGGTTCAAGATCATCAATATCTGGTTTATAGATAGATTCATCTTCTTCTTCATCATCATCTACCGCAGCAGTCGCCCCTAGGGGTGATTCAAATGGATCTTCTCCTTTTAATTCTGCTTCTATATGCTTGTTTATTTGATCAATACTTTCAAAGTCAATTCCTACTCTAATTACACCTTCAAGTTCAAACGATATTTTAATTCCATCGGTATCAAAGTCGGTTAGTACCATAACATTAGCACCTGTATTTTTGCCTTCTTCTGCTAACATAACACCATATTCAGACACAAAGCCTTGAGATTGTACCAGTGCAATTCCTACTCCTTCAGTAAATGGAGTAAGTTTCTCAACTATACCTTCTTTTTCGATACAGATAATGTCAGTTCCTTTTCTTGCCAATTGTTTGAGGTTTTCAAAACTTACGCTATGTGTTTCACCATTATAGGCCATAACAGCCCTATCTGCTGCAAAGATACCGATTTGATGGCGCTTTATTCCGAGGATATCCTCACAATAATCCTTGATATAAGAATACAGATCTTTTCGGGTATCTTTTTGTGGATCGTCAAGACTTGAAATATCATAACCTTTACGAAATAGTATTGTCCTCGTAGGATAGAAAATATCTGACTGGTCCATTCTATGTGTTTTATCGGTTAACAGTTTTGGATTAGCATAAACGGCTAACCAACGTCTATCAATTAAATATCTCACTACACTTTTTGCAAACCCCTTAGGTAAAGGTGCGTTCTTATGGGGGGCATTAGGTATTTCAGGTTCAGGACATCTAATACTTTTTGGATTTTTATTTGAGAAATCAGGTTTTGGAACTATGTTATTATGTATTACCTTATATCCATTCCCATACACCTGTTTATAATATGATTCTATTTGCGCTTCAGTAGGAACCGGCTTTAGAAAATCCACATACTTAACTTTAGCCTTAGTATCAAAATATCTCGGTGGGACCATCGTCTCTCCATACGCCTCTTTAAGCATTGCGTCTATCTTTGCATCTTTTTTCGCACGTTCATCCTCATATTCCTTGTCTAT
>DATFCH010000103.1:0-3483 GCA_035253345.1 Nitrososphaeraceae archaeon | reverse complement strand
TATTCAATCAAAAGTCTTTTTTGAATTACAAAATTGTGTCAAAAACAGTTCACAAATCCTCCTCAATAATATTGAAAACAAAACTTAAAAGTCTATCTATCTATCAAACTGTTACCATATTTAGACTAAAATTTCTTGTACTCGGATAAGACCTTAATCTGTACATTATCATAATAATTAACAACAACAAGTTTTTATAGTTATTTGATTAAGCTTGAAAATCATACTATTACAACATTATTTTCAAAAATCCATTCCTATTTCAATTATATGTTGACTTAAATCACATAGCATATCTAATATATTTTCTAATCAACTATGGCGTTTGGAACTATTTTATATATGGTTCCTTGTGTTTGATCAAATGTAAGAATCTATAAATATCCATCCTCAGGACCTATCTTCATATCAGTAATCCCACCAAATCCTTTACCAAATATAATGTCATCCATATTATCATTGCTGCCTATAACTTTATCTGCAAGTGAACCATTAGGTAACAATAATTCAGACCTCTGTTCATCTAAATCAAACTGATAAATATATCCATTGATAATATCTCCTACAAATATATCATTTTCATATTTTTTACCTAATCTATCAGAATTAAGGAACTTAATTGCAGTAGGACCAACGTCATTAAACCATGTCAATTCTGGAAGACTATATTTTCCTTTTCCCTCAAAATTAACTAACATACTATCTTCTTGTGAAGATATATGAGACTCTGCCTCATCGCTAGGATATGCTCTTAGCCAAATACCATCAATCTTATTCCAACCACTATTAAATCCGGGCTCAACAAGATTTATCTCATCACCAAATATTACTCCATTTTCTGTATCCCAAAGCTTTCCTGTTACGGGATCAAAATCAATTCCAAAACTATTCCATATCCCATATGCATAGTATTTGTTTATTGGATCTTTATCTCCTAAAATAGAGATACTATTTTTTTGGGCTTGATTGCCATCCAGTGTAATAACTAATATACCACTCGTTCCATCTGGATCTTTACCATACTGTATGTTTTGAGCCTTAGTCTCATGACCATCAATACCAATTCCTCCAATTGTGGTATACAGATTCTCATCTTCTGGATTAAATAATATTTTACCACCATTACCAATTGATCCAGGTGTTGCAGGAAGGTTCAATAGAAGTTTAGGATTTATCAACTTATTATTCATAAATTCATATCTGTAAACCATGTTACCCAACGGTTGCTTTCCTTCAGTAATATCCTCCCTATCAGTTGATGCCGCAGCTGTATAAAATAGGAAAACATATTTAGTTATAACATTATGTTGTGATGGAGTATTCTCGTTAATACTTTCTGGACTTCCTCCAAATGAAGATGTATCGTTACTAATAGCAATGCCTAACAGTCCTCTATGTCCCTGAGCTGCAACAGTAACATCAAGTATGGGTTCTTTTACCATTACACCATTTACAATTCTTCTTACAATACCGGTGTCTTTTTCTATAACAAGAATATCATCCTTATCTAAAAATGCCATTCCTGTAGGATATGATAATCCTTTGAAAACCACTTCGGTCTTAAGGCAGGGATCTTTTAATGTAGGACCTTTGGAGGAGGGAACAGCACTTTCTGGATATTTAGAATCTACTGCTGCTAATGCTAAAATTGAAGACGATAAATTTTGATTAACCTGTATATGTTGATATCCAATTGAAAATATAATAAGCAAGATTAATTCTGCATAGAAGCATATTCTAACAAGATTGATGTTTCCATCTAAAAGAAAATAGTTCATTTATTACTGACCGGTGAATAAATAAATACGCTAGAGATATAGATAAAGGTAGATATAGAATGTACAATTCGTCAAAATAGCATTTCTATTTTGTTCAAGTTAGAAGTCTAGAATTACCCACCTTCTCATCAACTTTTAAATTTCATCCGAGTATTTGAACTACAAAATTGTGTCAAAATCAGTTCACACACTTCCGAGTCCATAATTTATTAGAATTCGTTTATTTACTATTACTGTAAATAAAATTTAATCGTTGTTTTAATATCAAAAATTATAGGCAAAAATGTCTCCCAACCCGATGAGATAATTACAAAACTGTTATTAATCTATCAAGAGTTGTATAATATTATAGAATAAAATCAAGATGATTTGTTTCTAAAGATCAATTTAAAATAAGTTATTTATTATATTTGATATAAATGAATACTACATTTTGTTCAGTTTACATAACTTTATCTCTAAAGTCTTCTTTTTAATTTCAAGCTCCTTTATTCTTATCTCCAATTCTAAAATTTCCCTTTCTAATTCAACTTTGTCTATCTTTATATCTTGAACGCTATCCTCTCGTGGAGGTATCTGTTGGTCTAAACTCTCTTCATTCCTATCGTTAAAAACATAAGTGTCATTTATTTCTGGAGGAGGAAGAGGAGGAGAATAAGTATTATGAGCACTATCAATAGTAGAATCACTAGTCGTTGCTGGGGTTCTATCATGAGATAATGGTAAATCTTTACTTTGTAAAGTAATTTGATTTCTCAACTCTTCTATTCTCTTTATTATTTTTTTAAAAGTAAATCCAATACTAAGACTTATAGTGGTGGTAATATAAATATTATATTCTGTTTGATTTGTATGAAGAAGAATGAAACTGACACATTTCAATTGTAATAATGAAAAATAACAAAAAGAAAATTGTAATTATCTCTAAATTAATAATGTTTATTTTGAGATGGAGATAGATGCATTTTAAAAAAGCCAAACTAAACAAATCTGAAAGAAGTAGAATAGAAAGTTAGAGAGTTAAAATAGATTTAAAAGAAGAAGATACCTACGAAGAGTAAAATGATATCTTACAGATAGACAAAAGAAAAAATATACAATAATAAATTAATTATGGACAATTAAAGACTAATAAACCATGTAGTCCGCAAACTGAAAGGTGAAATCCTTTAACATATTACTATGAATATTAAATAGTAATACGAACTAAATTTTGATATTTTTTTTTGGTCCCTTATAAAGTTGAAACTGAAACATGTAGAAGAGACTAGTAATATTGTAAATAACCAGATAATATTTGAATATTACAAATATATAGTCTCTAAAGATACAAGCACAAGATATCAGAAAGATAATAAAAAAATAATCTGTATATCCAGCAAATCTCTTAACAATTCAACTTTCTTTTTTGAACTACCGAGTTATGCCAAAACCATAAAATTCATTAGATAGTTAACAAAAGAGATGAGCCTAAATATTACTATATTATATTTATCATTGAATATAATGAAAACAATATATAATTCAACAGTCATTATTGTTGTTGTTGTTGTTGTAGTAATGATATTTGTTTTTTCTATAAGAACTGTACTCCCTGTTTATGGACAAGAAACAACAGCAAACGACATCAAAAATATAATACAAAAAACTGCAGAAAAAATAAAAAATATGACAGTAGAAGTTTCCAATAACACTACCGGCATAA
>DATFCH010000102.1:0-2025 GCA_035253345.1 Nitrososphaeraceae archaeon | reverse complement strand
TTGCGGACATTTTACTGAGTCTTGTTCATTTAGATATGTTTTACCAATTACATATTCCTTACAAATCTGGCAATATCTTATTGACCTAAAACAATCTTGCATAAAATATAATTGTCTTTGTATCTATTAAATATGCCTATTTTTAACATAACTTAATTCATTATAAAAACTTATAGATATTATTTCATTTATTCATTTATGCCGGAATTAAAAATTAGTGATGATCTTAGAAATATTGCTAAAGGAAATGTTTTTTCTGATGATTGGAATAAAAAAATTTATTCAGTAGATGCTAGTGATTATTGTTTTCTTCCTGAATGTGTAGTTCAAGTAAAAGACAAGGAGGATATCTCTAATATTTGTAAATATGCTTATTTAAATGATCTTAGTGTTACTGGCAGAGGAGCAGGGACAGGTTTATTAGGACAGTCACTTAATTCTGGAATTTGTATTGATTTTACTAAATACATGACGAAAATTATTGAGTTGGAAAATGATTATGTAATTGTCGAACCAGGAATAGTCAAAGGGGTTTTGGATAAAGAACTGAGAAAAAGAGGGAAATTTCTACCTCCTGATCCTGCTAGCAGTAATTATTGTACTATTGGAGGAATGATAGCAAATAACTCAAGTGGAATACATGCATTGAGGTATGGAAATACGATTGATTTTTTAGAAGGAATAGAAATCATATATTCTGATGGCAGTATAGATTCATTGATCCAACCCAATAAGAATAAAATCACTAAAAATGAGAATAAAAGGAATAAGAGTTCAACTAAATTAGATAAATTGTTTAGATTATTTTCCGAAGAGATTTTAGAAACAATTAATTTAAAATTTCCAAAGGTAACAAAGAATTCTTGTGGATATCGAATAGATACCTTGATTGATAATACAGGAAGATATCTACCTCATAAAATTTTTGCGTCATCAGAATGTACATTAGGAATAACTTCTCTTGCTAAATTTAAAATTCTGGATCTTCCATTGTATAGATCTATATTGGTTATTGGATTTGAAAATATACTAAAAGCGGTTAAAGTTGTTCCACTAATTTTAACTCTTTCTCCTTCTGCATTAGAATTACTTGATTCTACAGTATTGAATTATAATAATCTAATCTATAATCCAAACCAAACCAAATCAGATAATAGCGACCAAGGTACAATTCTTTTTATAGAATTTGATGGAAACAATGGTGTAGAAGTAGAATCGAGATTGGGATTATGTAAGGAAAAATTATTTCAGTATGGAGAAATTTTACAAATGGCTTATGATGGATTGAGTCTCGATAAAATTTGGTCAGCGAGAAAAAGTGCTCTTAATAATGTTATGAAATTAACGGTTGGGAGTCGAAAGCCACTCACCTTAATTGAAGATACTGTAGTTAATCCTCAGTATCTTTATGATTATACACATTTCCTATTGGAGGTATATAGAAAATACAAACTCGATCATGTTTTTTATGGGCATGCTGGAAATGGAAATCTTCATACACGTCCAATTTTGGATGATACCTCAATTTATAATAATTTGATCAAATCTGTTGCTAATGAAGTATTTTCAAAGGTATATGAATATTCAGGGAGCATCACTGCAGAACATGGTGATGGGATAGGCCGATCTAAATATATTTCCGAAATGTATGGGAAAGTATTCTTTGAAATATTCAAAAAAATAAAATTTATTTTTGATCCTACAAATATAATGAATCCTGGGAAAAAAATTATACAATAATCCATTATTTATAATTGCATTTGAATATAGTGTTTTCTGTTTTAATATCTTGTAACATGATTAGATAATCTTGGGAACATATTTATGAAATCGATCGCTAAAATTGCTATCTTTGTTATCATTCAACTGATGATGAACTTTTATACTAATGTTACTTTATGTTTTTACTAGTATCATGATCTATTTGGAAATAGTTTTAACTCTTGGTGAGCTGAAAAATGTAATACCATTATTTGGTGAATACCAAAATATCATCATGACAAAAAATATTCAGTGTAATTTAAT
>DATFCH010000101.1:0-3828 GCA_035253345.1 Nitrososphaeraceae archaeon | reverse complement strand
TTAAGCAATGAATATATTTATAATAATATCAATATAGTATTTAAAAAAGTAACTTTTCATTATACTTAATTATATAGCCACAATAAATTTTTAACTCCATAATACGTTTCATCACACTAAAAATTAATAAATATCATGATAATCGATTTTAAATTAATATCGATTTAATTATAATCTTCATACACCTAAATATGATGTTAAGCCTATTTCAATCCACTATAAATATGGATATCCATATATTATACAAATTAAAAAGTAAAGCCATATAAGTAATAATGTACTGACTTATTTAGAATGAAATATCAGAATATATTTGTCTATTCAATACTTGCAATTGGACTACTATCTGTTCCTTCATTATTAGATAGTATTTATGCACAAACTAATATGACACAACAAAATCAAACTGCTGCTACTTCTGGACAAAATCAAACTGCTGCTACTTCTGGACAAAATCAAACTGCTGCTACTTCTGGACAAAATCAAACTTTAAGTGCTGATGCTCAAGCATTAAATAGTACTATAGATGATATCCAAGGATTAAAAGATAATTTAATGACCGCAAAGGAAGCATTACGAGATGGAAATACTGAAGAAGCGCTAACTGCAGTCACAGAAGTTGAGAACCAATTATTGACAGCTCAACCACAACCTAAATTTACTGGTGATTTTCAAAAAATTAAAGATTCAATAGCTAGAGCTGACTTGAATAAAGCATTAGATGATATAAGTAAAGTACAAACCGATGTATTAAAAGCAGAAACTGAGATATTTAAAGCAGAATTACCTTCAGCTCAGGAAATAATTGAACAAAATCAAGATGATGAAGATGACGATGGAGATGACGATAACTAAATCCTTTTTTTCTTATTTAAAATTAAATTTTTCTATAATCAAAAATCAATGAAAAGTTTTCTTTAATATCGGAAACTCTATAACTCTAATTTTCTTTTTCGTGTTATGTTATTTAGTTAAGATCTGTCTGATCGAACTAAACTTGTTTTGCTATATAATATATATGAGAATAAAAATGGGGAGTTTATGTAATTAGAATTAGTTCTATTTGATTCAATCAAAATCGAATATTCAAAATTTCAATTATCATGCATCAAAGTCAAAGAAAACTAGGTGATTTTTATTTAGAAGTCTCCAAAGCCTCCAGCATCAAAGCCGCCAAAATCTCCACTTCCAGCATCCATCTCACTTGCTCCAACATCTCCACTATCTGCTGCTGCTGATCCTGTATCTTCAGTTCCGCTTGAGCCTGTTTGGTCTACTTGTCCTTCTGTCATCGTACTTTCTGCAGGATTCATAGCCATCCCCATAAAAGACATCATTGATGCAAAAAATACCATGTTCATAATTCCCGAGAATAACATCATAGGTATCCACATTCGATTCGAATCCATAAAACTTTGAATTTGAGATTTATCTCCTGTTTCATATAACTGTTGAAGACGTTCAGATTTTTCGGCTAATTCCTGTTTCTTTGTGTTGAGGATTTTCATTCCGGTTTCAGCCACATGAAATTCCACCTTTTTATTGCCAAAAAATCCTTTCTTTTCATTTTTAATTAATACCTTTTGGGTAACCAAATCATTAACAATTAATTCGACCTCATCTTTAGTGAGCTTTGTTACCTTGGCAATACTATCCATCTTTTTCATACCTCTCGAAATTGCATCTAAAACAAGAAAATGATTTGGACTTTCATTGAATCTTCTATCTGAAGACATAAAACTATTTTGTCGAAAAGACTATTTAAATGAAATGCCGCTTTCTAAATTCATGTAATATATTCGAGTAATTGTTCAAGTTTATATAATAAATAATTTTTTTAATTTAGTAATTCAAACAATATCATGGCAATGTCGTTTTTACATATTTTGTATCAAAAATAAACGATAATAATTAGATTTCAAATTAGACATCCTTTGATTGGAAGTAAAACTATAGGTCGTTTTTAGAATAAATAGTTAAGGCATATAACAAGAAAAATCTAGACAAAACAGATCTCAACTTTTTAGAAATATAAAGAGGTTGGATTGTCAGTAAAAGAAAAAAAATATTATAAATGTTATCTTATTTTAATTTCTTGAGATAATGACTGTTTTTCATAGTAACAATAATTGTTTTTGGACGAATGAGGAATAATAGTCAGACTTGCTAAGTTAGTAAATTTGGAACGAATAACCATTTCTATATCAATCAACAAGAGATCTACCTGCCCAAATTTTTTTGTTCCATCGATTTCCACATTTACTTCTACATGTATCAACATACCAGTTGGTCTAATTAAGATTGATTTTACATTTATTATTTCATCACCAAACCTTTCAACTATTAATTTTTTCATCCGCTCTGATAAGTTGGAATCTTCGCACAAATCTATCAGTATAGACGTAGATTTTCGCAAAAACATGACTGACACTGAGAAAATATATATTGCAATAATCATACCACCTATCGCATCCATTTGTAGGAAGCCAAATTGAGTTGCTATAACCACACTAATAAAACCAATTACTGAAGCAGTTCCATCTTTAATTGAATTCTTTGCATCAGTTTTAAGAGACAGAAGATTGTATTTTTTAGCTAATTCTCTTATTTGGTATGCTCTATGTAATGAGATTATTCCTGCAGCAGCCAAAACTATCATAGTTATAAGAGGATGTTTGATTTCATGTGGATGGACTAACGCTAGGTACGAATTATAAAGAATAACCGAGCCGATAACTATCATACCCATAGAAGCCATCAGAGCAGCAAAACTCTCTACTTTATGATAACCATATTGGAATTTAATATTTGGAGGACGATGGGCAATTTTCAATCCAAGTAAAACAATGAATGATATCATTGCACCAGAAAATGAATCAATTCCATCCGCTACTGCAACGATGCTTCCGCCCCAGTATCCTACTAAAAGTTCCGCAATTCCAATCCCAAGTAATGTTATTATTGAAACCTTTGCAATTTTTTCCCCGGCAATCAAGCCATTATTAACAATGTTCTTAGATGGTCTTTTCTCTAATTTTGGATTATTTCGTTTAAACAATGCTAAATTTTTGAATATTTTTTTTTCTAATGCTGTCAGACTACCAACAATGCTTTGATTGTTTGCATCTACAGCGTAATGACTGTCCAAATATTTAATTAATGATCTTATAGATATCATATTATATAAAGTATTAGGTTGTTTTTCTATCGTTTTATTAATAGATTAATCAAATATAGCATTCAAGATAACCAAAAGTTGCGCATTACTAGATATTTATACGTTCTATGGCATGAATTTTCAAGTTATGAATATTGAAAAAACATAACATTTACTAACGAAAAACAATAACTAAAAAATTAACTGGTATATTATATTAGACCGTAATATTTAGAATGATCATACTTTATAGTAGTTAATAAGCAATATTTATAGGAAAAAAAGTTATACCTATTCAACTAATTCAAACCCTTTGTATACCAAAATCATAGAAATATAAAATATTGAGAAAATAAATATGAAATAATTAACAATATAAAAATAATCAAGGAATCCCATCTTTATAATAAAAATTATTTGACTTGAGAAAACAATCGTGATTCAACTAGTTTATCTAATGATGTATAAACCTTTTAAAAAAAGAATACCATATAACATATTGAGGGCAAAATCGGATGATGAAAAAAAGGTTTATCAATAAATCAAATAACAAATAATGGTTGAAACTAATTATTATAAAATCACCTTAGATTATAAATTTTATAGGTTTTTTAGAAAAGTGAAACCACCAATAGTTCAGAAAACTCAAAATATTGACTATCATATGATAG
>DATFCH010000100.1:0-5586 GCA_035253345.1 Nitrososphaeraceae archaeon | reverse complement strand
CATTTTCTCTTAATGACTTATTATTTCTAATTCTTCTATCTTTGTTTGTAAGTCTGCACCCTGTCTTTCTAATTGTGGAACATTTAGAAAAGTCAAATATGGCTCAATTTTTTTGAATATTTCTGCTTTTTCACTATCTTTCTTTCGCCAGTAGGTAGAACCAGAATGACCAATGAACCATTCAGAATAATCTGAATAGCCCAAGTCAGATATTGTTGATTTTACAAATCTCCTGAAAGAATGTAAAGTTATTTCTCGCCTAATTTCATTTCCATCTTCTTTAGAACCCATTCCAATTCTATCCAAAGTTTTTGCAAAAATTGGTGATATATTACCATATAATATTTCTGGCTGAGGATTATCAGTATAATTAAGAGAAAATACTAGTTCATTTTGTTTCTTTTCAGGAGTTCTATATTCAGTTATAGTCTGTTTTATTCCTTCTTCTTTTTCCTTATCTTTGTTGACATAACAAACTCTTCGTTTTCTATATTTGTAATCAATCCATATATTCAGTTGTTCAACTACTTCTCTGGTCAAAAATACATATCTATCAACCTTTGTTTTTGTATATTCACCTCTAATAGTTAACTTTGCAGGATGTGATTCAAGATCTAAATCTTTTAATCTAATAGATAATGCTTCTGTTGCCCTCAAACCAGTTGAAGCCAATAGCATTACATAGGTCTTTACTCTCAAGTCAGAACAACCATTTAAAATTTTGATAATGTCTTCTTTATCAATCGCTTCTTTGTATTTCAATATTGTTTTTGGTAGTCTTACTTTTAATTTGAATTTTCTTGGACTGATTTCTATATCGTTATACTCTAAAAAGGTTTTTACAGTTGTAATTTTGTCTCTAAATGTTATTGGTGCTAGATTGTAATTATTCTGCAAAAAAATACAATAATCATTTAAAACATCATAAGGATCCAAATCTTTATTTTTTAATTGTTGAATGAGTTTATGAAGATCTGTTTTATAGTTTTCTTCAATAAACTTGGCAAAAGATAATAGACGTGTATTATATTGTCTAGCAGTATTTTTGTTCCTAATAGTTACACTTTTAATAAATTTCATTAATAAATTATTTTCTTTAGTAGCAGCAATAATAGTACTACTAGTGCTAATTTGTTGTAAGTTTTGAGGCATTAATATAAAATAGTATTATCACTTATGAAATAAATAGTTATTGTATTCATATTATTTTATGCAATTGGCATTATACAATTTACATTAATATTTGATTCCTTCGTTTCCTCAGATAGTGACTCTACTAGCCTTATTAGTCCTGATTTTGATGCTGCATAAGCAGAATCAGAACCTTCAGCATGTAAGCCTTTTTTAGAAGATATATGTATTATCTTACCATATTTCGAAGAGATCATATGTCTAGTAACATGTTTACTTATCAAGAAGGCTGATTTTAAATTCATAGTCATCATCAAATCCCATTCTTTTTCATCTAATTCAACTGTGCTTTTTGCTCCAATATAACCACCAACCACATTAACTAATATATCAATATGACCATACTTGTCCATAACTGTAGAAACTAGTCTATCTACTTCTTCTTCCTTTGTAATATCTGATTTGATTAATTGTATGGATGATTTATTTTCTGTTTTTTGCATCAAGATTTCTTCTTTGTCGTGAATGTATGAAGATATTACAGTAGCATTAGATTCAACAAATGCCTTTGTGATAGAGCTTCCTAAAGCTCCTGTGCCGCCTGTTACTAAAACAATCCTATTTGAAAAATCATATTTGATATTATCACTGTGATTATTCATAAGAATCTAATTGTGAGTTTACAAAGTATAAAGATTATGGATATATCTCATTTAATTTGATTTTGTGAAATATTTCTACTACACTTAATAGATGATAATTTTCGAAAGTTACAGCATTTTATTTCGTTTCGTTATGTAGCCAGTATACTATATAGTCCTAATATTACAAGATTATTTTAACTCTATGAATCAGTTAAAGTTATGGATAATAATTATTACCGTAGATTGGTTTTGAACACTGAAACCATGTCTATTCAACTCCCGAAGTCAAATACTTTTCTGGTATTTATTTAGATTCTATAGATTTTTTATTAAATCACCTTTCACGATATAAGTAATTTAACTACATCATAAATTCAAATAGACTCATAATACAGGTTATAGAGTCAGGAATTCTGTTCATAGTATTCATTCAGTCTTGTTAAGTTAGGGTTATTTCACCTCCAAATTTGATTAGAATGGTATTTCTGATTTTTGTATTATATAGATAAACAAATAGCTTGATCCAATTGTATACATGTTATAGATTACAGTTTCTCTTTTTGTTATTAATACAAGGATAATAATCATCAAATGATTCCGTTCATTCCTTAAAATACTGCATTATCCTTTCTATCAGGCTCTTTTCTAATAAGAATGCAATCTATGTTTTAGATGTAAGAAGTGACATGCTTGTGGAGAATAACATGTTCTACTATCAGTATAAACTGTATGTCTATCGTATTTCTCGACAAAAGATCTAATGAAATATTACTACAAACATATTTCTTTCTTCTGAAATGTGTATTCCAAGTACAAATCTGTGAACTGGTTAAATACAATTCTAGCCAGAAATTTTGGTTATCAATTTGAATAACAGTTTAATCTATAATGAATGCCGACATTCTCATTTCTTATTAATGCTTCAATCTATCTTCTTGCTAGTTTTGTTTCCAATATTCTATCACTATAAGTCTATCATTTGATGAATATACCTATCCAACAATTTAAAATTATAGTTAGAATATACTAATGACGATTATCTCTAAATAAACAACATTGTGACTTAATATAAGAAGAAATTCAATTATTTTAAACTGATCATTCTCAAAGAGTTTATCGAATGAGCAGATAAACCTTACGAATTAAGATAATATTTATAGAATTTTAAAATATTTAGTTTTTAACCTCAGCTGTAATTAGTATTATTATTCAATTCTTTATCCTTATCTTTACATAAAGCAATAAGTATAATCCATGTTATATTTTAATGATTAAATTGACATCTGTATGGGAAGAAATTGATGAATGGGGACCTGAAAAGGTCTTACAGGTTTATGATCCTGACACTGGTATGAAAGGTGTTTTAGTTATTGACAATACTTCAACAGGACCAGGAAAGGGAGGCATAAGATTTGCTCCAACTGTTACACCTTTAGAAATTTATCGACTTGCAAGGACTATGACTTGGAAATGTGCAGCAGCCGGTCTTCCATTTGGTGGTGCAAAAGGAGGTATCATTGCTGATCCAAATCAAGTTGATAGAGTATCATGGATAAAGTCTTTTGCAAAAATGATTAGACCTTATTGTCCGTCTCAATATATAGCAGCAACAGATGTTGGTACAACTGAACTTGATATGGCAGTTTTTGCACATGAGATAGGTGATATGCGAGCATGTACTGGCAAACCATTTGAGCTAGGAGGTATTCCACATGAACTGGGTACTACTGGTTACGGAGTAAGTGTAGCCCTTCAAACATCACTTGATTTACTAAATGAATTAAAAATTATGCAAACATCAAACAAGTCTCAGATTAAAGTCATCATTCAAGGATTTGGAAATGTCGGCTCGTTTACTGCTCGATTCCTTGATCAGAAAGGAATCAAAGTAATAGGTGTAAGTGATGTATCAGGATTTATTTATGACAAAGAAGGAAATGGCTTGAATATCCCCAAATTAATGAAAGATATGAAAGGAAAAGCAAAACTTTCAGATCTGAAAAATTATGGATATAATATAAGAGATAAGGATGAAATCTTTGAAAATGAATTGGATATTTTTATTCCTGCAGCTATGGGTGGAGTAATAAATAATAAAACAGCTTCAAAATTACTGGGAAATGGTGTAAAAATGATTGTAGAAGCAGCAAATATTCCTACTACAGACGATGCGAGTAAATATTTACATGATAATAAAATTTGGATTATACCTGATTTTCTAGCCAATGCTGGTGGTGTTATAGGATCTTTTGTCGAGTATCAAGGAAGAACTGAAAAGGAAGCATTTGAACTTATTGAATACAAAATATCCAAAAATATAAAAGAAGTTCTAACAGATGCAATAATGAAAGAAGAGAATCCTAGAAAAATAGCCACTGAACTTGCTAAACAAATAATATACAGAGCAATGTTGTTGAGAAAAGGCGCAATAAATGTTGCTCGAGAAGCTTATGATAGAAAAGACAAAATATCAGTATAAAATAAAATAAAATAAAATAAAAAAACAAAATAATTCCTTTTGTTATATCTTTACTCGATTTACAAAATTATATAAATTATATTTATTATCAGATAATGAATCCATAATAAAAAAGTTTATGTTTATAATATGATTTTGTTTATTTATAAATGTCAAAATCTTAATAGAGCCATCTCAAATATAATTACAAATTGAAATATCATAAAATTTTATTTGGACCATAATAGACTAAAAAGAGATAATTATTATTAGGATTTTATAATCATTTACAATGAAATGAATTTAGAATCTATATCTATTTCGAACTGTATGACTAAGAATGTAAAAACAGTTCATTCAACAGAACGATTATTCAATGCTTGTAAGATAATGAGAGATAATAATATTGGGAGCTTAATAGTAATAGATGAAGACAATAGTAATAATCCTATTGGAATAATAACAGAAAGAGACGTTATAACTAATCTAACTTCTCCTGAATCTAATTTACAAATACAAGTAAATGAAATAATGACTAAACCCATAATTACTGTTAAAGAAACACATTCTTTAATAGATGCATTACAAACTATGCAAAAAAATAATTTTCGAAGACTACCTATAACCAATAATGAAGGAAAATTAATAGGAATAACTACTTATAAAGATATATTCAGAACAATCGTTAATAACAAAGACTTGATATCCGATCTTTTCAATAATAAGAATTATCAGTTTTCTCAGTCTACATTAGGTGAGTATAGAGAAAAGCTTTTTGAAAATATTTTTCCACCAGGCGTATCTTAAAATGTATCATACATTTCTAACTATATCAGATATTAAGTTCTTTATCCAAATATAAATAATTAGTTAAGATTAATAGTACAGTTCACGTTATCGCTAATAAGAAATTGAATTATTTTAACCAAAAAGGAGCTGAGACAATATTAATTCAAACAATCATGACTGGTCCTCCTTTAGTAGAAGCAAATCCTTCTGATTCTATTTTTCTAATATCAAATCTTATGAAAGAAAGAAAAGTTAGTTCAACAATAATTATAGATCAAAATTATGCACCTGACGGAATAATTACAGAAAGAGATATTGTGAGGAGGGTAATATCAAATGGCAAAGATCCCAACATTACGAAATCTACAGAAATTATGTCAAAACCATTAATAACCGTTGATGAATCTACTTCTTTATATGATGTCTCAAAAAAGATGGTAAAACATAAAATAAGGAGACTACCTGTAGTGAAGGATAATACATTAGTTGGTATTGTAACCGTAACGGATATAATTAAATACTATTATAAAAAAAATAAAGACGACAATTTATTTGCAAAAGCTA
>DATFCH010000099.1:0-2191 GCA_035253345.1 Nitrososphaeraceae archaeon | reverse complement strand
CACACATAATTGGTTTTTTTACTTCGATATAGTAATCGACTCCGTCTGAACCTTTTCCAGTGTATATATCAGGATTTTTTGGATCTACTTTGAATGAAACAACTTGTCTTTTTGTATCCTTATAACTAGATAAATCATTGTCTAATTGCATAATTTTTGTATTTAATATTGTCATAAATATCATATGTATTTAGTTTATAAAAATATTTATGTACTTCAAATGAGCATATAATATTATAATGTTAAATCATTGCAAAGAACATGGATTGAACTGTCCACACAATTTTATAAATAACAACAAAAAATTAGTATTGAATAATAAAACAGGTAAACCTTTTGGAGCTTCTGCTATAACAGCAAAAGATAACACAATAATTATGAAAATATTGAAACCAGAAATAAAATATCAATTAGGAGTACAATCATTTAATAATATTAGAAATATGCTTGGTTTAGGTAATAATAATCTTAAAGGAGCTAGTAGTCCAGTTCAACAACAAGAAAATAATATTTGTGAAAAAACCAGAACGAATGAATATTAAAAATTTAGTAGGATTAATTTAATCTAGGTATAAATTCTTACTTGGTTTAGATTACTTATTTAGTAATATTTTTAAATCAAGTCTTGTTATAAATATTCATTAATTTGACTAAAGCAAGTACAAGTACTCAAAACAATAACAATGTAAATCAAATTGTAGATTTCTTTCCAGGATTCAAACTACAAGAAGAACAATATGGAAAGGTAAAAACTAGAAATGGTAAATCATGGCCACGTCCAAAACAACCTTTAGAACTATACTATGAAAATTTTCTTTATGACTGTGGGAATCCCCTAAACCAATGTTTCTATATGCCAATAGATGAAAACAACATACCAATCAAAATGCCTGATAATGGTCCAGGATGCAGACATGTTGTGAATTCTATTATCAGGATTAGGCTAGCAGATGGTTCATCAGAAAAACTTTACAGTCTTGGTACCCTGATCGGATATGATGGAGCTTCTTTACGTCGATCTATGGCTTGTGATAAGTCGGAGGTATGGGACTCGATAAAATTTGGATATGAAAAGGACTATAATAAACGAACAAAAAGATTTGAAACATATTGTACTGGTCCAATGGGTCAAGAAACACAATATCTTTTAGAATTCAATAAAGAGAATTTTGATAAATTATACAAAAAAACATGGGATGGAAAGAATCCATATTTTAAACCAAACAGAAAAAATGCTAGTAAAAGAGTAACTTTGATAGCAAAAGATGAACAAAGTGGAATTGCTAAAGAGATATACTTTGTTAGTCTAGAAAATTCAATCGATATATTTTTGACACGTCCGTTTGAAGAACTTATTAACGATTCTTATTTACCGAGAGCTCTAAGAGAAGAACGAGCAAGATTTTCTGCTGGATATTTAGCAGAACAACAAAAGACTGAACCAACTCCTTCAGAATTAGAAAAAGCAACAACTATTCAACCTGATATCAAAAATACAAGTGCTTATAAATAGTGAAATAAATTGCCTAATAGAAATGAGTTTGGTAGATGGATAGGATTGAGAGAGGTCACAATCGATCCTTCTACAAATAAACTTGAAACAAAGCCAAGAACTATTTGTATAAGCGAATTATTGTGGAGACGTTTTATTGCTCACAGTAAAAAATACTACAAAAATCCTGAGTCATACGAAATCATACTAGAAAATTTATTAAATTGTTATGACCAACACAACAAACCAGACTAAATGCATTTTACCAGAATATAATAATTAAAATTCCAGAGAATAATCCTACTTTTACCGAGTAATCACATTCATTCTCTGGAAGATTGAAGGTCTTTTACTTATGTCTGATAGATAGGTAGGAAAATAGTATGATTATGGGTTTTAAGGGTTAAGATAAATGAATATCGTATAATTTAGGATAATTTTCTAAGTTAACAAAAACCCGGAGAATGAATTCCTTGCGTATAAACAAGAAACATTCTCCGGAATGTTGAGATCTGATTGCTTATTTTCCTATTTGTTAAGAAAATAATTTCAATATTTGATTTAACAATTTAGATAAATACAAGTAGTGAAATATAGAGGGAAAATTGTCTTACTATTACAAATTTCTGATTTGTTAATTTATAAAATTATCTGAGAGAAGAATATCTAAAATTAATTATGTAAATATACTAACAATTT
>DATFCH010000098.1:0-6095 GCA_035253345.1 Nitrososphaeraceae archaeon | reverse complement strand
TAGCACCCAAATTCGCATTTTTATTTCATCATACTTCAGTGAGACAAGCACAATTATGCTCATGACTCTTCCTGTAATTATCCATCTATAAAATTATAGAATTGTAAATGAGATTTTTCAAATCCCTTTTAGAAATATAATGTGTATGTTTTTAAACAAATTGTTACTTTCTTAATGAATTTGAAATTTTATGTTGCAGTGATATAATGACCAATGGAAATATATTATAAATGACCATTGTATACAGCTTAGGAATAACACTGATACAAATATTTGGTGGACAATTTACTTTATTAAATCTTCATTATGTTTTTTAAATTTAATGATGTTATTCGACGGTCATGTTTGATTCATTAAATATCACCAAAATAATAATTGGGTATCAGGAGATTACCTACTAATGACATATAAAGAAAAATTCATACGATATAGTTATATTAAAAATTAAAGAAGATCTTATTTTTGCCAAATAACAATAAGAATTAGTAACCTAATATTATTAGGTTTTATTGAATGATCAATATAGGTATATTTACATTACTTATTATCTTTCTAGCGTCACTAAATAATGATCGTACCCACGAATCAATATGCGAAGTTGTTAAAACCAACAAATCATAGTTATTTTCGTTAGTTTCATTGGCTATCTCATCGTCAGCCTTACCAACCCTTATTTTATATGAAATTTTATTCTTACATCCTGACTCTGCACATTGTTTAATTTTTGTTTCCAATGCATCTATAACTTCTTCATTCTTATGTAAGTTTTGTTGATTGATTTCCGTATTTTTATTATAATCCTCTTCAGGTACTCCTTTCAAATGTTCTAAATGATTTAATATACGCAGAATTATCAATTCCGCACCAGTAGAATTGGATAATGAGATTGCGTAATTAAGTGCTTTATTTGAGATATCTTTTCCATCATCAGTAACTAGTACTTTTCTAAATGAAGGAACATTATTTTTTGAAATAGAATAATTCTGGAATTCTCCCTCTCCATTTTCTGTCTTTGATTGTTGTTCTTGTTGTTCTATTTCAGGTATTACACTTCCATCTGGATTGATTACTTCATTTACTTCCTCATTTAGAATATCTTTATCGGCGGTCATAGAAAATAAAGAAAACTAGATGTATTTTAAATTTTGCAACTTAGTATGGTTAAATTTTATTATTTTAGATTGCAGAAAGAATAATTCAGCTTTCTTAAAAAGGGATTAATTATTGATCTGCTTTTTTTGACAATAGGAACTCTTAATGAATATTATAGGAATAAAGTTATATTACAAACATAACAGAATAAAAATGGTAATATGAAAGTTTATTAATATTGACCCTTTTTTAATAATATCATACAACAGTTAAAATCATCTACCTATTTTATTACAAAAAGAACATAGCAGAAGATTTAATCTTCAGTATTATAGTCCTATCATATAAAGTAAAAAACGGCTGTGTTAAAGGATAGTATCTATTCTTATCCAGTACATTTTTAATCTTTATTGGTTTTTTTTATTTTTAATTATCCAGAAGAACAATCAATCTATTAAATATATAATAAAATTGCTATTATAATTACTATCAAAAGCTATAATAATAATAACATAAAATCTTTTCTAGTATTAAAGTATGGAAGATAAATTAAAATTTGTGGTCCATGGAAAAAAAGAAGGGGATAAATTCGTTTTGGAAGGAATTTCCTCCTATATATTGAAAAGTCTTGGATCTTATAATGATAAAACCATAATAGTAACATTTGAAATGCCTGTAACTTTAACTAATACTTTGAAAATAGATAATTTTAATCTAATAAACTAGCAATTTTCATTTTAATATTTCATATTTTTAAAAGAGTAAAAACTACAAGGAATAATTATTTAGCAGTTTTAATATTATCATTATTCTGATAAAACACTAGGTAATTCACAATACGAAATTGAAATAGTAAAAATAATAATTTGTGACTAAATAACTAATATTATAATAGAAACATAATAAAGAGATTAATTATAACAAATCAACTTTACTTCATTGTTATTTCACTAAAATAGACATTAAAATTTGGTAAACTTTGCAGTATCAAATCCCTTTTTTACCATATACTTCACTATGTCTGTAATGACTCCTATATCATCAATAGACATCATTCCAAATTCTGATTCTCCAAAAGATCTAAATGCAACTATATGCAGTAAACTTCTCGAACATGAGTTTTTTTGTTAATTGACCTATGTCCAAATCGACAATCTCTTGATCCTTAATACTATTTTCTTTCACTATCCAAAAGATAGATATTCTAAGGTAAAACCATAAGTATGATTTGTTTATTTAGCCCAGCTTGATTGTGTATTATCTGAACTTTGGCTGAATGTAGAAGTCGGATTATCTCCTATAAGGAACAGAGATAAAAAAGTAAACGTAGAAATAACGATAAAATATTTTTTCATTGAGTAATATTTTCAAATCAAATAAATAAATAAGTTACAAATAAGTTCGAAAATTATAATTGTGCGTTTCCTCATTATCAAAACATAGATTTTTTTATATTCGATATTACCAGTCTTGCATTCTTATAATAGTTTTTTATATAATTAGAAATATTTTTTAGAATTTTAATATTATAATAGACTAATAATGGAGATTATGACTAATGACGCTTAAATTTGAACCAATATCTTATAAATTAAAAACCATATCAAAATGGAATATTGTTGCAAATAAATACCATGAAAAATGGGCAGACCCAGGGATTGGTCCATTTGCTGCTGCAGAAAAATTAATTGATATTGCAAATATACACCCATCAGACTATATTTTAGATGTTGGATGTGGAACTGGAGCCCTAACAAAAAAAATCTCGAATAAAATAGGCAGGTATGGCAAAATAATTGGGATAGATATTTCCAGAGAAGCACTTTCTATTGCTAATTCTCAGATTGACAAACAAATTGTAGATTTTGTAGAGATGGATGCAGAAAAAATCTATTTTAGCAACAAATTTTCAAAAATAATAAGTCAATTTGCAGTCATGTTTTTTACTAATCCAGTTGTAGCATTAAATTCTCTGAGAAATTTAATGACTAAGGAAGGTCAATTAGTTTTTGCTGTTCACGGAGCCCCTGAAAATGTTCCTTATTTTAATTGTATTATGAAAAATATCGTCAAATATATTCCAGATATCATTCCTAATGGATCGCCTTCTGTGCATTCTTTGGGAGACCATACAAAACTGAATGATATTTTAACAAAAGCAGAATTTACTAACATACAAGTAGAAAAATACCTTTTTTTATATAGCCCAGGAACATTTGAACAGTATTGGAATAATTATATGGAATGCACAGCAAACTCTATAAAACATATAATTGAGAAGGATAATGAAATACTTTGTAAAATTAAAAATGATGCCCGAAATGATGTTTTGCCTTTCCTTAATAATACGAATAATAAAATTACATTTCCTTGGGAAGTTTTAGTTGCATCTGCATATAATCACTAAAACATAAATAAATTGTCAATGAATGAATGTATGTATGCATGGATGGATGGATGGATGTTCGATAAAATTTTCCTGATTAAAATTGAATGTTTAAATTTTCTTTAACTATCCTTGAAATTTTTATATGTATTTTTTCCATAGTTTCTTCACCATTTATTCTCTTCCATTTGTATAGTTCCGATAATTTTTGATAGTTTTGTTTAACATGTGATAAAAATTCAAGATTTTTTTCAAATAGATCTCTATTATAATTTACTCTTTTGTATGAGGTTTTAGGATCTATCTCGAGAATTATAACAAGATCTTCTTTTGGTAGACCTTTGTCTAAATTGATTAACCAATTTATATCCAAACCGTTAGACAAGCCATATACTAGATTAGATTGATAGTATCTATCCATTATAATAATAGTTCCATCTTGAAGCATCTTCTCAATTTCTTCTTTTTTTTCCCATCGGTTTGCAGATAGAAGCATATGTTGAACTTCCTTTGAATAAGATATTTTTAAATCAAGAAATGATCGTATTTCTTTTCCTATATTAGTTGAATAATCAGGAAAATCCAAAATTTTGCAATTCAATCCTGTTTTGAGAATATCATTCTGCAATAATTTGCATTGGGTTCCTTTACCAGCTTTATCTATGCCTTCTAAAACTATTATTTGACCTCGACTCAAAAATACATATGGGTTTTTTATACCTATAATTATATTTATGCCTAACCTAGGTTACTAATAACAATTATAATAATTTACAAAACAGAAGAAAGATTGAAGGAAAAAGAAAGAACAGAGACACAATTCTATTCTCTCTCTCTTTCCTATCTTTATGGAACCAATCAATGCCTGTTTTTATATGATGATCTTTGGTAAGTCTTTGAACAGCTAGTTTAATAGACATATAATAGTGTTCGAATCATTTAAATATATATGAATAACCATAGCCCTCCGACAGCAATAGATTCGAAAGATTTGAGAGCTATGATTATGAACTCGTTTGTCTTTTCGTTACTGGTTGTTTATGAAACTATTTAAAAATTAGAGAAAATTTATCATAGTCCTCTGCTCTGGAAAATGAACCAATAAGGAGCATAATAGGTTCAAACGGAGGACTAGTCAAGTACAATGCAATTGGATTTCTAAGTGCCATCATGTTACTTTTAACAATGTCTTTCTTAAATATAATTTAGTAGAACTTTAATGTGACATATATTTTACTATTATTCAATCTTTGAGATTTCGTTCATTCGATGATGCAAAAACATTTGTTCATTCATTAGATTTAAAAAATAGGGAAGAATGGAAGAAATATTGTAGATCTGGCAAAAAACCTAATGATATTCCTAGTAAACCAAATTCTCATTATAAAGATAAGGGATGGGTTAGTTGGGGAGATTGGCTTGGAACTAATACTATAGCATCACAGAACAGGCAATATCGCTCATTTAATGAAGCCAGAGAGTTTGCTCGATCATTGAATTTATCTAGTGGAACAAAATGGGAAGAATATATTAAAAATAATAAGTTACCCACTAATATTCCAAAATATCCATATGAACATTATAAAGATAAGGGATGGGTCAGTTGGGGAGATTGGCTAGGAACCAAGACTGTTGCCCCTCAAAATAGAAGGTATCGCTCGTTTAATGAAGCCAGAGAGTTTGCTCGCTCCTTGCACTTGTCAGGTGGTGCTGCGTGGGAAGAATATAGCAGGTCTGGCAAAAGACCTAATGATATACCAACAGCTCATGATCGGGTTTACAAAGATAAATGATGGATAAATTGGGGAGATTGGCTTGGAACAGGAACTTTGTCTAATCAACAGACAGGATGGTCTATAAAAAAAGTAAAAGAATTACTTAGATCAATGATTGAAAGCAGAGTAATTTATGATTGGTCTGAAGCACGCCTTTACAAGTTCCTATTGACCAAAGGAGTATTAAATCTAGAGCATAATAAACATGATAATTTTTTTAAAAACCTAATAAATGCTGTAAGAACTGAGGACGGATTAAAAAGTATAGAGGATTATGCTTTTTCAAAAAGCAATTACCCTCCAGATTTATCTAGCCTAATTCAAGAAGATAATGATGATGACAATGAGATTCAAACAGTATCTACTGAAGAATTGAGTAAATTGGTAAATGAAAATTTTGATCCATTGGATTATAACGAACCTCCAACAGTTGAACAAGTTCTCTCTAGCAGTTCTTTGCTTGAATCAATTAATGTTGACGAAGAAGCAATGCAATTTTTTCTAAGGGGAGCAATAAATGATTTATGGAAAAGAGCATTTATAGAAAAAGAGGAAACTGTTATAGCAGTTAAAAATAAAGAAAAAAACGGACATAAATTCCATGATACAGTTATTGAGATTTTTCTTACCGAATACGAAAATACTCAGAAATTAAAAAATCCTGAAGGCTATTCTTCTAAGCTAACACCAAATCTTATGCAGAAATATGTAGCATATAAAATTAGTTCAAATCATTATTTTGGTAATTTTTCAGGAACAGGAGCAGGAAAAACCCTCTCTGCTTTATTGGCAAGTCGAATTATTGATAGCCAAATGACTGTAATAGTTTGTCCAAATGATAT
>DATFCH010000097.1:0-2051 GCA_035253345.1 Nitrososphaeraceae archaeon | reverse complement strand
TTAAGTCTTCAAAATCTGATAAATAATATAAAAGAAACAAAGGAAGAAGAGAAGAAAGATAGAGGCTTAACAACCGATGAAATAATTGATAAAATAAACGGAGATTCTCGATTAATTTGTTTATCAATTTCTGATCCATATAAAATCAAAGAACTAGCAATAGATATCAGTAGAGAAATGTTAAGGAGAAGGAAAAGACAGTTCAAAGTAAGACCTTATGTTTTATTTGTGTTTGATGAAGCACAGGAATTTGTACCTGATTTATCTAACTCCAAAGGAATAGACAAAGAGTGCAGTCAAGGGATTGAAACGTTGTTGAGACAAGGCAGGAAATACGGGTTGGGAGGTTGTATAGCAACCCAAAGAATTGCTTATTTAAATACTAGTGCATTACAACAACTGCATACTTATTTTGTAGGAACTTTACCAAGACCATATGATAGAATGGTAGTTAGTAGCACTTTTACAATAGATCAAGGAATCTTAGAAAAGACTTTAGAATTTGCACCAGGCGAATGGTTATTATCAAGTTATATTGCTACTGGGATTGAAAATATTCCTATATTTATAGAGGCTGAAAACTCAGAGAAAATTTTAGGGACATTTATAATTGATTCATCAATAAATACCTGATATATGTCTAATTATTAGGTTATCTATCTAAATATTCTAATTAAAACCACTAAAACATCTAAAATTCTCTCGGGAAAATTCTGTATTAAGTTCTTCAATATGAATTATATCCTTGAGACAATTGCCTTAAACATAGTATCAAGAGATAATTCCTTCATAGATATTGCCGCACCAGATAGATCTGGAGAAAATCTAAGAAGGCATAATGTCTGCTTTAAATGAAATTTTGAGGCTTTGTTAGAATAAATATTCTCGAATTTCTCCATATGATTAAAAGGTAAAATAATATTTTTATATTCTTCGGGAATTTCGTCAATCGAAAGAGATGAAAGTTTCTTTGAAATTGTTTTTAACTCTTTCTCACGAGAAATATAATGACTTTTAAGTGACTGTTGAATTTTTTCTATCTTTTGAGATTTATTTAATTCATTCCAATTTTTGGGATGATACGGAAATATTAATGCTCCAAAATTAGTATCAAGATTAGTCATATAAGCTAACATCTTGTTGATCGTTTCAGATATAGGCGAAAATGTTGTATAATTTTTAGCATCAAATACTGCTAATATTTCGTCACCTTTCATAGCAGTAAAATCAGGTGTATGTTCAAGTACCCACGTATACTCACTGTGCTTAGAAAAGATCTTTTCATACCAAAAAGTTATGATTTTTCCTTCATACAAAAATTGACAATGCGGGTTATTAAGTTGGAAATGAACTAATATTCCTTTCTCATATAAATAATCGACAAATTCAAGGAAAATCCATGCTTCGTAAATTGTATCCAAATTATAAATTGATTCTAATATGTGGTGTGTAGATGTCTTTGCAGATACGTGGGAAATGTTTAACTCTTTATACCTTTCAATCCAATAGAATAAATTCTTGTAATCTGAATTATAAATTAAACCATTTTTTAATCTTAATAATGCTTCATTCTCTAAAAATTTGATACGATTATCATTTAATGGTAAATTCGAGAATTTTTTAGAATGAAATAAGACTTCTTGAAAAGGAAATTGTTCCAGAATTATTTTTGTTTTTTGACGTATCATATTTAGTAAGTTTTTAGTATAATTAGTTAAAGGATCTTCAAAATCTGTTAAAAGTAATCTTGTAGAATCTCTATTCATCCATACGGAACATAAAACAAGTAATATATTTTCAGCAGTTATAAAATCTCTTTTTTTTAAATGCGTTACAAAAACTAAAGGATATTCATTTTTTGATTGTTGTATAGTTTTAAACCAATTGATTTTTCCTCGAATTTTTTGATCTGAATATTCATTGTTCATAATATTAAAATGTATATGGTTAATTATATCCTGGTAAATTTTCAAATATTGATGAAAAAGTATTTCTAATCGATTAAGATCTGCGATGGGGTTTGGTATTTGATATTTCCCAACTTCTGTTTT
>DATFCH010000096.1:0-5960 GCA_035253345.1 Nitrososphaeraceae archaeon | reverse complement strand
TAATTCCTGTCCTCTTATTCCATCAAATTTTGCCATATTCTTTATTAGACAACATATTTTTAAAAATTTCTAAAATACAATTATGAGAAAAAAAGTTCAGGCTTGTTCTAAAAGAATTGGTGGAATTTCTTCCTCATTTGATTTACCCTCTAATTTAGTTGGTTCACTAAAATTATGTTTCCCCCAAGAAACCTTAACGTTTGCATAAATTCTGGAATTTTTTTTAGTAAAAATTGTTGGGTTTGTTTCTATTATTTTTTCAACATCGAATAACAAAGACTTAGCTTCCTCTTCTGTTTCTGGATAGAAAGGGGAATCGTCTTTAACTATGAAGATCCATATCCTATGATTTATTTTTGGATTTCTTGTCCAAAAAAAAACAGCTTTCCTTACAAATTTTAAAGAAAATAAAATTTTATTTCTGGATTTTAAATCTACATTTATAGTTATCCTAAAGGTATTATCGAATTTATTATATGCCTTTTCCCATAAAGATTGATTAAAGACGTCCCGGATTCTGCCTTTTATCTTTAAACTTAAATTAAAGCTTATTAAATTCTCTGAATTATCGTGATCTTTTATCCTTGTTAAATAAATATTATCCAATGAATCATTTGTTTCATTCAATTATTATTTCCAATGTGGTATGATTTATATCCTAAATAAGTACTTGACTATTTAATGCAAGCAGAAATCATTAATTTTTCTAATAATGAAATAGAGTTCAAGTTAAAAGATGAAGATATTTCTATTATGTATATAATTCAACATCACCTTTTAAAGGAAAGAAATGTCTCCTTTGCGGGTATTGTTATGAAACATCCCTTAATAAAAGAATATTCTATGAAAATCAATAGTGACGAAAATCCTATAGATATGCTACTTAAATCTGTAAATTCTGCTAATAATTTTTTGAATGATCTTTCAACTTCGATTCAATCGACTCAACAAGTGGTGAATTAAATGAAATTTTGTCCTAATTGTGAAACTCGAATGCGACTAAAATTTGATGAAAATCAAGTTGCCTGCCCTAAATGCGGATTTTCTATATCTGAAGAAAAATCTACTGTTACTATTAATGTTGGCAATGTAACAACACAAGAACATAATGCATTAAGAGTACTGGATGGTGAAAGTACTACCGAATCTCTTCCAACTATAAGCATAGATTGTCCAAAATGCGAAAATAATTCAGCTGTATGGTGGATGCTTCAAACAAGATCTGCAGATGAGGCAACAACTCAATTTTATCGTTGTACTAAATGCAATCATACCTGGCGAAACTATTCATAATACTGTGATGATCTAATATCCTTTTACATTTGTTTTTTTTTTTGTTTAACCAATAGGAAGGTTTAAAATCGACTTACGATAGCCTGACTCTGTATTAATTTGACTTTTGTAGCTAAAACGAAGTCCCCTGATGAATGGAAAGCCATTACATCCGCAATATCTACATTAGTAGATGAAGCAACATTTGAAGCATCGGTAGAGGGAATATCTTTTAGGGGGATGGATCCATCACATGTAGCTTTGATTGATATCTACTGGCCAAATTCAGCTTTTGAAAAATATGAATGTAATTCGTTAATAAAATTTGGAGTAAGAATAGATGAATTTTCAAAATTGATAAAAAGATCAGAAAAAAGAGATTCTGTAGAACTAACTATTAATAAAGACAGTATGCTGGTATTGAAAATTCAAAATGGCTATAAAAAGGAATATAAAATGAGACTGATAGAAAGTTCGTCTAGTTCAACACCTTTACCAAAACTGAATTTTAATTCAAAACTTATACTGTCAGCATCCATGGTTGACAAAATATTATCCGATATTCAAGTGCTTTCAGAATATATAACAATTGATTGTAAATCTGATTCAGTTCGATTTTTAGGTAAAGGAGATACAGGAGAAGCGGATATACTACTAGAACCAAAAAGCGAAGGATTAGAAGAATTATCATCTAATGACGATAGCTTGGGTACTTATAGTATAGATTATTTGCTAAAAATTACCAAGGCCATAAGCTCGGTAGGGGGATCAGTAATTGCGGAATATTCAAGCAAAATGCCCTTAAGGTTAGAATTTACTGTTGCCAATCTTGGAAGGATCCATTTCTATTTGGCTCCACGTATCCAAGATTAAAATTTCTCATTCATCTTATCCAATTATTATTCGCCATTTGAGTGAAGTATTAATTTAGGAAAATGAACTACTTATTCTCTATATGAGAATAGTTATGAAATTTGGTGGATCTTTGTTAGATAGTGAAACTAAACTCAAAAATATCATAAATATTGTTAAAACATATTATTCTTTAAACAACGAAATTGTTATTATAACTTCTGCTCTATATGGAATCACAGATAGAATTTTAGATATATGTGACCATATAAAAGAACATGACAAAAATTCGTTGCTCTTATTTCTAAACGAAATAGAAAAAATTCATTATAAACTAATAGAAAAAATAATAGTTGATCCCCATAAAAAATCAGAACTATTAAAATTGATTGCAAATTTAATAAATGAATTCAGAGATATTTTAATAGGTGTTTCAATCATGGGAGAAGTGACAACAAAATCTAGAGACTATCTTCTCTCCTTTGGCGAAAGATTATCTACTCCAATAGTCTCATATGCATTAAAATCTATTGGTTTAAAAACAATCTATCTGAATGGTAAAGAAGTAGGTATATTAACAAACTCCAATTTTGGTGATGCACAACCTCTTATGGATACAACTAAACTTAGGGTATATCATAAAATTGAACCATTATTAACGGAGAAAATAATTCCTGTTGTTACAGGGTTTATAGGATCAGATCAAAATGGGAACATGACTACCATTGGAAGAGGTGGATCCGATTATTCTGCAACAATTATTGCCTCGAGTGTGAATGCTGATGAGGTTTGGCTATGGAGCGATATAGACGGATTAATGACAGCTGATCCAAAAATAGTTAAAAATGCTATCGTTCTTGATGAAGTTTCAGTCTTAGAAGCATTAGAGATGTCTATGTTTGGTTCGAAGCATATGCACCCCAGAGCACTAGAACCAATAATGGACTCAAAAATTGCTTTACGAATAAGAAATGCGAATAAAATTGAACATCCAGGAACATTAATTACACAACTACCAAGTTTAGCTTCTAGTAATAAGATAGTAAAATCCATCACCGCAATTAGAAATACAGCTCTAATTGATGTTAGCGGGGGAGGATTAATAGGAACTCCTGGAACAGCTGCTAAAATTTTTAATTCTTTAGCAAAAAACCAAGTCAATATCATGATGATTTCCCAAACCCCCTCAGAATCAAGTATAACTATGTTAGTGAAAAGGCAAGATATGGATAGAGCAATAATAACACTAGAACTGAATTTTCTTGGAAAACTAATAAAGAGGATTGATGTTAGTGAAAATGTTGCAGTTATAGCAGTAGTTGGTCTGGGTATGAGAGGTATTAAAGGAGTCGCAGCTAGAACGTTTGGTGCAGTTGCTAAAAAAAATATTAATGTAATAATGATAACACAAGGATCTTCTGAACTTAATCTTGCATTTGTAATTGAGGATAAAAACTGCGAGGAAGCGGTTAATGCACTTCACAAAGAATTCATTGATATTTAAAAAACATCTAGCAAAAAGATAAATTTTGTTTTTAATTTAGGTATTTATTGTCAAAAGGAAAATTATATGTAGTAGGAGTCGGACCTGGTCATCATGATCATATGACTTATAGAGCCAAATATGTAATTGAAGAGAGTGAAATTATCGTTGGCTATGATACTTATGTTTCTTTAGTTGAGGATTTAATTGATGGAAAGGAAGTCTATCGATATGCAATGACTCAAGAAGTAGATAGAGCTAACCAAGCTATTGAATTTGCAGAGAAAGGAAAAATAGTCTCCTTAGTTTCGTCGGGAGATCCTGGAATTTATGGAATGATTGGTTTAATTTATGAAATATTAGCAGAAAAAGGATGGAGTAATCAAAATGGTATATATGTTGAATGTGTTCCTGGGGTTTCTTCATTAAATTCTTGCAGTGCTTTGGTTGGATCTCCCTTAATGACGGATTTTGCAGTTGTAAGTATGAGTGATCTTTTAGTTCCATGGGATATGATAGTAAAAAGAGTTGAGGCGGCAGCTATTGGCGATTATGTTACAGTTATTTATAATCCTGCAAGTAAAAAAAGAATACATCAATTAAAGGATACGAGAGATATATTACTGAAATATAGAAAACCTACAACCCCTGTTGCAATAATTAAAGGAGCATATCGTGAGAGTCAGGAAATAGTTTTAACTAATCTACAAGAAATGCTGAATTATGATAGCATGATTGGAATGATAACCACAATAATAATAGGAAATTCTTCAACTTACAATTACAATAACATGATGATCAATCCACGTGGTTACAAATCTAAATATCAATTAGTGAAAGAAGAACAAAAGATTACCAAATAACACAAGAAATTAAATAATAGATTTTTTTTTGCTATACTATTCACGTTGAGATTTAAAACTCAGGCTCTCTACCTTTGAAATATTCTCTTATTGGTTCAATAATTTTACATAGGTATTTTGAGGTAGCATTTTTTAGGTCTTGTGGATGTATATTTTGTTTTTCATAATCTAGTTTCAAATCTTTAAAGTCATAAAAAGAAAGTGTTCCTCCATATTTCGATGGACGGTCAATTACAAATTCATTTGAATCATGAAATATAATATATTTTATTATTTCTAATATAGGATTATTTTCTGAAATACCTATAGGACAAAAAGCTTTATTTATTTTATTTTTTATTGTTTTATCATCGTCATGAATAAAAATTCCTCCCAAAGGTTTGCTTTTACTCATTTTGCTAGAAATCTGTAAATCTTCTGCGCTATTTTCAGTTAATCCTAATTTAACTGGTTCTAAAAGTCCTGGAAGTAAATGATGATGTAAACTAACTGGAACTTTCCATTTGAGTTTGGGAAAAATTTCTCGTACCAACATATGGATTTTTCGTTGATCTGTACCTGCATGAACTAGATCTAGATCTAGTGCATGGATATCTGTCGATTGCATGGCAGGATATAAAAATTGAGAGAAATCCAGTTGTTCATTAGTGTTTCTACCCATAATTGTTAATGATCTAGTAATTCGTGATAATGATATATGTTTACAAAATTGAGTAAAATTTTTCCAATACTCATCATATTCAGTATATAAATGACTTCCCAGTGTTATTTTTACTCCAGGACAAAAATATTGAAAAGCATCCGAATAATATTTTGAAATTTCATTTATTTTTTCCCAGTTACCTCCTAATTTATTATTAATAAAAGTGTGCCAATCAGCTAAAAAAACGGTTGTATTAAAACTTGCTTTAATAAAATCATTTATTTTATATCCAGTTAGGATTAAACTTCCGAGATGAAGTTTTCCTGAAATTTCTAAACCAATATAATGTTTAGGTCTTGAAACTGTTTGTAAAAGACCTTTTAATTCATCCATCGTAACTATTTCTTCAGCTGGCTCAGATACAACGGTGGATAACCTTCTTTCTAAATCCATATAATCTACTACGATATTCTAACAGTACTTAAATTTTACATTTAATTTAATGATTGAAAATTATAGAAAATAAATATTAAAATATGTAGCCTAAAAAAGGTAGATTTTTAAGATCATATTGTTATGAGCAGTATAACAATATTAGATAAAAGGATAACTTTTTTTGTCATTTTGATATACAGACAGATCGGCTAATACTTGAATGTAATTGGTATGTTCATAATAAGAGTAACATATTACGATTAAAAAGAGTTTTCTTACATAAAAATAATTTAATTTATCGTCATTAATATGTCCTAATATAAATTCAAAATCAGGATATTTATCTGGAATAAACCCCATGAATTATTTTTTATATAATCCGATGCTTAAATTGTAAAATTAACTCTATAGT
>DATFCH010000095.1:0-9904 GCA_035253345.1 Nitrososphaeraceae archaeon | reverse complement strand
ATATATTTTCAATAAATTAATAAGATTTTCGGCTCTTAATTTAAGATAATATTCATATCCTTTAATCCAAAATCATTTTTATTAATTGTTGTATTGTTATACATGGATACAAAGTATTGTATCCAGTTATGTACATGAAATAGATTGCATCCATCACTATCTTTCTGTTGTATACATGGATAATAATCATCAAATGATTCAATCCTATCTTTAAAATATTGATTAACCCTTTCCATCAAACTCCTTTCTAATGGTGAATGTAGATAGTGCTTCAATTTCAGTATATTACATGCTTCATCATACCAAGTACCTCTATCAGTGTAAACAGTATGTTTTCCATATTTTTCAACTAAAGATCTAATAAATTTTTCAGCAGCAAGCATGTTTCTCTCTTCTGAGATGTATATTCCAAGCACAGAACTATGTATAGATTCTATATAAAACCATAGCCAATAATAATGATTTCCATTTTGTATGATTGTCTAATCTATTATGAATGCAGATATTGTTTTCTTTTTATAAATCGGATATGCAGCAAATCTCTGAATCCAATTCCAAATAGATATGTAACTTCTTTTTTTCATCTTTGAAAATCACTAACGATTAAGAAGTATTTCGTGGACTCAAACCAAGAAAGGACAGATGCAAAGAGTACATTACTATAACTGTGTAGGTTCTATGTCGTTCAAATCTAATAGCCATAATAGATTAGAAATAGGATATCCATAGCTATAGGCTTATAGTTAACTTAACAGAGCCAGATTTTCTAACATCTTTTATTTTTGAATATTTATAATACTAAACAAGCTTAATTTTATTAAATTTAGTAATAGTTGTAATAATTGATCTTCATTTTTTTGTCCATACTTATAATAGAATTATAGAGAAATAATTCATCTTTAGAACTGCTATCATAAATTCTTCCTCTATTTAGGATTATTAATATATATCTTATTCTCTTTTAGAATATTCTTTCTTTTTCAAATTATTTCGTGTACATTTCTAGACATATTAGATCTATATAATTCTCTATGCAAAACTACATAGAACTAAACATTTTAATAATTTTATTAAAATAGTATTATTGTTTATTGACGAAAATACCAACTATAAATGGCTAACAGCACAGGATCAGTAAAATTGATAAATATCAATAAATTCCTTCATTACATTGTTTAAGTCATCTTTATCATCATCAATATGTCTTAACAGTATAAAAAAATGTATTACAAATAATGGATATATAACACCAAGAGTAAAACCTCTAGAATATACTCTTGCTAAAATTATTCCGATCTGTAAAGATATTGGCGTAACAAGAATTTCAGATATAACTTATATGGATAAGTTATACATACCAAACTTTAGTGCCATATTACCAGGCACAGAAGATTCAATTTGGGTATATAGCGGAAAGGGACTCACTAAGCAGCAAGCAAAGACAAGTTCTTTAATGGAATCAATAGAAAGATATTGTTCTTTACCTAGTATTTATTCCAAAAGTCTTATTCATGGAACTTATTTAGAGTTATCAAAAACATATAAGAAAGTATTACATCCTAATGAGGTAGTAGAACCTGTTGAATCAAATTATAATGACAAGGAATCAATTATTGATTACATTCAAGGATTTGATCTATTAAAAAATGAGGAAGTTTTGGTTCCAGCTCAACTTGTATTCTCAAAATTTTCTGCAAAAGCTCCATCGATCAACATATTTCCATATTCTCATACAAATGGACTTGCTTCTGGGAATGTATTGGAAGAAGCTATATGTCACGGATTATGCGAAGTTATCGAGAGAGATGCCGTTAGTATAGCTGATTTATGTTCATCTTCTATACCATATAGTATCTTAGAAAATATTTTGAAATCTTTAAAAAATTCAGATTATAGTCCAAATTTAAGTAACCAGATTCCTGAAGATAAATTTGTAGATGACGCAAATATTTATCCAGAGGTAAATATTTCAGAAATTGTGAAGGAGTTTGAACCCATTAAATTTTTAGTCAGAAAATTTATTGATGCTGGTATCTCTTTGTTAATAAAAGACATTACACAAAAGGATATTGATATTCCTACTTTTGTTGCAAGTAGTATTGAATGGGTAACTAATGACTATGGATATTTTGCCAAAGGATATGGAACACATCCAGATTCAAGAATTGCATTGATACGTGCAATAACTGAACTATCACAAACTAGAGCAGTCAATATTCAAGGGGCAAGAGATGATTTAAAAAGAATACAATACAGAGATAAGGACGAAATATATAAAAGAAAATGGCAATTCATAGCATCATCACCATCATCATCCTCTACACAAACAAACAACAATAAAAATATAGCATTTTCAGAAATCAAAACTTACATAAAAAAAGACATCTTAGATGATATCAAACTCATTTTAAATAAGTTAAAGAAGGCCGGGTTAAAAAGAGCAATAGTTGTTAATTTAACTAATTCTAATGTTGGAATACCAGTTGTCAGAATAATAGTACCTGGACTTGAAACTTTTGAAGTTGCAAAAATTTATACTGATACCAATTTAATTTTTGGGAAAAGAGCAAGAAAACAATTTTGGAAGATTCAACATCCTTAATATTGAAGATTTGAAGATTATAATCATACTAAGTAATGAAAATTTAGTATTACTTTTTACATATAAAAAAATTTTATTTAGCCGATTATAAAGTGCTATTGATCGAAGAAAATTTTGCCAAGCGGAGATGCAATCTAAATTAAAATTAATTATGACCAACAGTGGTTACATCGCCTGGAGTATTTGAAACAGGAGTTTTATCAATAATATCTATAGATACTCTACCTTTAATCAAAGCCTTTATTGTTGCTAATAACTTTCTCATGAAGTTTTTATTGATAAGGAAATTAATAAAGTTTTCTGAATAGATTTTCTCATAAAATAGGTAGTGGTTTAATTGTTTCTTACCTTTTATAACATTTAAAATTTTTTGTCAAGTCTAACATCTTTGAATTAGTTAGATAAATAAAAGAAAATCTAATATTTGTTATTTTTCAATGTAATTTTTGACATTCCAGATTAAATAGTCAAATTAGAATCTATAGATTTAGATTATCATTTTTATATTTTGCAAGAATATTGATAACTTGGTTATCTGTAACTTGATTAAAGTTCTTATAGTATTGTTCTACTGATTTAAAATTAAAGTTAGGGCTTGTAATAACTTCAATGCAATTAATATCCTCACGTTTCATTAAATTTAGAGTATTTTTTGGTACTATTGGAACAGCTACGATAAAACGATATGGATTTTTATTCAATCTTATCCATCTAATGGCTGCAATAATAGTAGCCCCTGTAGCAGCTCCATCATCAACCAAAATTATGGTTTTGTTGCTAAAATTATTATTGTGTTTTGTAAATGAGTTACTAAAACAATATAGAGATAATCTACGTTTTATTTCTTCTAACTGACGAAATTTTTCATCTTCAATATATTTTGTAGATATTTGTAGATCTTTAACTATCGTATTATTGATATATGTAGTACCATCTCCCATTATTGCACCTATTGCAAGTTCTTCGTTATATGGTGCACGAATCTTTCTAGGCATAACTATATCAAATTTGCAACATAACTTTCTTGCAATAACATCTGCAATTATTATTCCACCTCTAGGAATCCCCACAACAATAGTATTTTTTCTTTCATCTTTTTTGATAATAGTTTTTAATGATTCACTAAGGATATTACCCGCAGCTTCTCTATCCCTATATTTTAATTGAAATTTATTGCTTATACTATTTAATATCATTTTTATTCAATGCCTTAAGTATTATATAATTATTCAGAAATAGGATGTTAATAATTTAAGAACGAAATTACAGTAATATCATCTTAAAAATCAAGATAGGAAAAAAATGCTAAACATCAATTAGATCTTTAGAATTGTACTTAATATATGGATAAAGGACTTATTAACTTTATTTTTAAATATCTTATCTATACTGTCTAACATAATTTCGCTAATCTTTTGTTCTCATCAAATATTTTACAATATCTATTTTGAATGTTGTAGTTCTATAATATTACGAGATTATATCTTTTAGAAAACTAAACATAGGATAATAAGTAGAAAAGTATATTGTACTTTCCTTGTCTCCAGCATTCTTTTACTGCGTTAAACTCTGGAGAACCAACTGGAAAATATTCTATTTTGATAGTATTTTTATTTTCAGCAGAATACTTTCCAGTGATTCTAGAACAATGTGGTGTTGCTCTATCAACAAATACTATACATTTGCCAAATCTTTTCTATATCTGTTTTAGATAATCTATGAATGTAATGCTGTTAAATTTATCATATTGTTTGAATAACTGTTTACCATCTTTAGATAGACAACCAAATACAATTGTTCTTTTACGAGAACTTGTTACAATACTATCGGTCTTTAATCTACAGCAATTCATTTCTTTCTTCTTATCAGATAATCATAAACAAATATTGATTCATCTTGTACAATGACATTCCAACCAGTTTTAACCTGGATAAATCTCTCTTTTACTCTTTTTGGAATTTCCTTTTATCCTTCACTGATGCTGTATTTATAAATTCTTTTTGTGGTATTTTAGATTTCAATCCCCATTTATGTAATAGACGATAGACATATACCTTATGATATCTTGCTCCAGTTTTCTTGTAAATTCTCATAACAACATATAAGTCAAAAAAATATAATACTTTAAGGAGTAGATCAATAGTAGGATTAAGTAATTTTATTTGAAGTAGATAATGAAAAAATGGATTCTAAAGTTTTTGAAACGTTAAGTGAATTTTTAGATGATTAATGACTACACATCCGCAAAAGTGTTTGTGGGATTGAGACAAAATTTAGTGAAGACAATGTAGAACTTAAAGATAATAACTAATTATTGGATAAGTTAGAAGAGATGGCAAATGGTGATATTAGTTTAGATGTTAGAAGAGTTGCTCAAATAAGTTTATTTGCAATTAGAAATCGTACATATCAAAAGAAAATTGATGAATAAAAAAGATTTTAATGAATACGTTTCTACTAAGCTAAAAACTAGAACAAAACAAGTTTTTGGTCCTAACATTATTTAAAAAATTTGATAAAGTTATTTATAGCATCGTAATAATAATAGCAGTTATATCAATTATCACACAATATCAATAATAAATAATTATAATTATTGGAATAATTCATACATAATATAAAAAATGAAACTAGGTTCTTTTTTAAGAGTATAAATCAGAAATAACAAGTCATCTTCAGAAAAATAAATATCATTTAAAACTAAAATTTAAATAAATATTGCTTTTTTTAATACTTATCCTTGACTTCTCAAAAAATTGTATCTTTTTTACCTAGTGCTACAGAAATACTGTATGAGATAGGAGTCGGTTCTCAACTGATAGGTGTAACTCATGAATGTAATTACCCTCCACAAGCAAAAACAAAACCAAGGGTAATAAATTCAGCATTTGATGCATCGACAATGTCATCTAAGGAAATTGACGATAAAATTGTAGAACTTTTTAGTAATGGAAAGGACATATACATTATAAATGATAATATTCTAAAAGATTTAAAGCCCGATGTTATTATTGCACAAGGGATATGTGAAGTATGTTCTCCATTTACAAAAGAAATAAAACGTGCTGTTTCTGTATTGGAATATAACCCACAAGTAATCATTTTGGATCCTCATAACATCCCTGATATTTTAGATAACATATATGAAATAGCAAAAAACGTTGGAAAACTCAGAGAAGGACAAAATTTAGTAAAATCACTTGAAGACAAAATAAATAGAATTAAAAAAATTACAGAGTTTAAAAATAAAGACAAAGAACGATCTAAAATTTTATGTTTAGAATGGTTAGATCCTTTTTTTACTGCTGGGCATTGGGTTCCTGAAATGGTTGAAATTGCTGGAGGCATAAACGGTTTAAGTATACCAAAAGAACAATCAAGACGAACTTCTTTAGAAGAAATAATAGAATTTGACCCAGATAGAATAATTCTTATGCCCTGTGGTTTTAATATTGATAGAACACTTAGAGAATACAATAACAGTAATTTAAATAAGAATCAACAGTGGAACAATTTAAGAGCAATTAAAAATAATGAGATATATGCTGTGAATGCTGGATCTTATTTTAGTAAACCTGGACCACGAACAATAATTGGTTTAGAAATATTAGCAAAAATTATTTCTCCAAATGAATTTGAACACATTAAAATTCCTGAAAATTCATATTTAAAGGTCAACTATTAAGGACTGTAAACAATCAAAATCACCATCAAATCTATTCATGTACTTATACTCATAAATAACAAATAAAACCCATAAATTCCAAGAATTACGCTTATAACAACCACAAACTTCTGGTAAATTTTTGCGTTTATAACAGATTTACCTTTATTCACCATAAACGATGTAAACCATAACCAAAAATAGTCCATCCATATGTGGGAAAAAAAGAGTAACGATGTTCCTTCAACTACATCAAAGTTAAGTATAGATTCTGAAATCATTGTAGAACCTATAGTAAACCACCAAATTAGAAAAAAAGGACTAAGAATAGTAAAAATAAAACCTATCAAAACAGGATTTCTAATACTGAAATTTATATTATTAATTCCTTGAATCTGGGTAGATTCCTTATCTTTTATAAGTGATTTAATTTGTAAAATTGAAAAAATTAAGATAAATATTCCTCCTATCGTTCCAATAACCTTGAATATTATATCTGACACATGGAAAGATGAAAATGTATACAAAATATATGACAATATTATGATTAATGGAAATTCTGCTATAGTATGTCCTAATGCTATTTTTAATCCTACAAAAGATCCATATTTACTACCATAGAGAATATTGATAAAAAAAAGAGGTCCGGGCGATAATACCCCAGTTGTAGAAAACAATATAACCTGAAATGAAAACTCTACTGGTGACATATTCTCTTAGGTTTGAAATATTGATTGATAAAATATAATGATCATTGTTTAATGGTTAACATTTCGCTATTCTCTATGAATTTTTAGAATTTATTTTATTTTTATTAAACTTTATTTTGAAATAAAATAGAGTTTCATCATCTATTATACAAAATTCTACTCTTTGAAGAGATGTTTTATTATTTGTTAAAAACTTTATTGTTTCATCCAAAAGAATATTTGCACATCTATCTTTTGGAAAACCAAATATTCCCGAACTTATCGCAGGGATTGAAATACTTGTATAACCTCTTTGTGAAGCTAGAGAAAGAGAACTATTAATTGATTTTGAAAGTTTGAAATCTTCGTCACCTTCACCCATCTTTGGTCCTACAGTATGTATAATTGCATTACAAGGCAGATTGCCAGCAGTTGTAATTACTGAAGAACCAACAGGAACAAAACCTATTTTGTCACTCTCTACTTGAATTATATTGCCACCCTTTCTAACAATAGCACCTGCAACACCCCCACCATGTTTTAAAAATGAGTTAGCAGGGTTTACCACTGCATCTACATTTTGTTCAGTTATATCACCTTTTATCAACCGTATAATTTTACTATTAAATAATTTAATTTCTTCAATTAAATAATTAAGCATAAATGGATATAGTTAGTTGAAACATAATTAAAGAATTACTAAATGTTATAACAACAACGACAAGTCTAAAGTAAAAAAGTTGCCAATTTAACGAGAATTCCTATATAAAAAATTATTGTATTCTTTATTTTTTCGGAACATCCAATAATTTTGGTAAGAGTTTTGCTGCGGGACCTTGTATAGAATAGTCCATGAGGCCGGTAAAGATAGTGGGCTCAGGATTAACTTCAACTAAAATAGCACTATTCCTTTTAGCATAAAGTGGTAATTGATTAACTGGACCTACATTTAGGGATGTCCCTATTATGAACATCACATCACAATTGTTAGATATTTGTTCAGCCTGTTCCCATACTTGCTGGTCTAGTGGTTCTCCAAATAAAATTATAGACGGTCTTAACACGCTTTTACATATTTTACACATTGGTGGAAGAAAATCATCATCTACTAATCTTTCTTTTAATTTATCTTTAAAATTACATTTTGTACATTTGATTTTTAATATGTTTCCATGTAATTCGACAATATTGTTGCTACCTGCTCTTTCATGTAATCCATCAATATTTTGTGTCAAGATATATGATAATTTCTTTGTTTTTTCAAAATTTGCAATTGAAGAATGACCTAGATTAGGACTACAATTGCATATTAATTCTTGTCTAGACTTATAAAATTCCCAAACTAATTTTGGATCTTCATAAAATCCAGATATTGAAGCAAGCTTCATTGGATCATATTGTCTCCATAATCCTTCAGGGCCACGAAATGTAGGTATACCACTTTCCTTGGATATACCAGCTCCTGTTAAAAAAACAATTTTATCTAAATCTAATATTTTATCCTTGATATTTTGAATTGTATTTAGATAATTAGTTTTATCAGTATTATTAGTATTCAATAATAATATTATTTAGAACAAATATAAAAATAAAAAACGTGTTATTCTTTAATCTAAGTGGTTTTTCATTAATTAATTTTATCAATTCTGATTTGAAATATCTTTGTGAGAAGCTCTTAAGTATAATATGATAACTATACACTTTTAGTTTATACAAATTTAAAAAAAGAGTTTTTTGAATATTAAAGATTTTTTTTTATATCTTCGGATATATTTGACATGTCATGATCTCCAATATCAGGTCTATTCTTGAACATTGAATGAACTGGTCCTGCACCATCTCCTTGCTTTCTTGGAATAATATGAATGTGAATATGTGGTATTTCTTGTCCTGCTTCTCTTCCATTATGAATAGCGATAGTTGAACTAGTAACACCCATAGTTTTTTCAACAGGATTAGTTATTTTCCATAATAGATTAAATAATGATTGCGAAGAATTTTCATCCAAGTCTTGAATTTTAGAATAATGGATTTTTGGTATTACAAGAGTATGACCTTTAGATAACGGAAATGCATCCAGAAAAGCCATAGCTTTGTCATTTTCAATAAGTATATTAGTTTGGATTTGTTTTGACGCTATCTTACAAAAAACGCATTCTTGTTGTTCCATGTCTATATGCTATTTGTAAACAACAATATAAAATCAGATGTTATGATGAGAGACTACTTGTTATTTTATTCATTTTTCAAAATTTACTATTATGTAATTGAATTATTTGTTACTTTTTTTATATAAAATTTATAGTCGATACAATTACTAACTTGAAATTTCATTATGAATAGAAAGTAAAATCCATATCGTAGTTGTTTTTTCCTTCTTTTACTACTTCAATCGGATGTTTTTATATCACTTTCAAAGATATCTAATCCGATTATAATATCATAGCCAAGGCCACAAACAAAAGTATCAGCATCAAGTTCCCCAATTAAATGATCATTTCCTATTCCACCAACCAATCAATTTATCATTTCCTGAATAGTTACTAAACGGTCTTCACCAAAATAACCATTCAATATATCATTGCGAATTTACGACTAGTTCTTCGCTACCAAAATCACCATTTAATACATCATTGCCATTATTACCATAGAATATATCATTGCCAAAACCTTTAATAAAACAACCATTCAACATAGACCCATATAGTATTTCCCTATTTATAGTAACATTATAAATTCGATCACATTGTCTACTTTCAATGATTGGACGGATTATATAGTTTGAGCTTTTTTCAATTAAAAAAGTAATTAATAATAATAACAGTATACATACAGTATTGATAATATGATAAATATAGTTACTAGAATACGTTATTCTTTTCATATTTATCATATTAACTAATATAATAGTTTTATTAATTAAAAATATTGGTCATATAATAGAAAAAT
>DATFCH010000094.1:0-17655 GCA_035253345.1 Nitrososphaeraceae archaeon | reverse complement strand
CCCAACCTTACTTATAGGTAATGGATATTCTGTTATAATAATAGTTCTCAAAATCAAAATATAAAAAATATCCTTAAAAAAATGAGATAGTAAATTAAGATAACCAAGGATTGATATTTTTTTGGAAACGTAATGCATCTATAAGTCCTTCTGCATAACCAATGCTAAGAATACCTAATTCAAATTTATGCAAATTAAGGAATCGTTCAGCATCCAATAGGTAATATTCAGCATTTTCCAACACATCAAACATCCCTTTTTTCTCTTTTAAATTTGGATTTCCTTCGTTTTCAAGGTATGATTTCATACTTTCAAGTGCATTTTTAGCTTTTGGTAAATATTTTTCTAACATTGTTATTGCAATATGTTGAAAAAATGTAGTATTATCAAAAGGAGGATCTGTGTTTTTATAAAGAGATGTTATAGAATCAATTTCCGTAAAATGGAGTTGACCAGTTATAATGATGGAATGAGGTCCATTTCCAAAATTTATTTTTTTCAGAGATTTAACTTTACCTGCTATTATATTTTGATTCTTCATTCCTATTCTAGAAGCTACTATAATAAACAAATCATTCGATAAAATCTTGTATCGTATATTCTCTTCTGCTTCTAAAAGCATTTCTATAGCACGAACAGGATCTAGAAAGAAATAATCATTTTCATCAGTATAGTTATATTCAGTCAAGATTAAACTATGATTTCCTACTCGTAAATTTTCATATATAGTATTATAGACACTTATAGCGGACATGGGATCTGACATAATTGTCGTAGTTCTCCCAAATTTGTAATTATGTAATCCAAGTTCGCCAATTAAAGATGAAATCCCAGAAGCACCATGAATTATTTTTATCTCAATCGAATTCCTTCTTGCTCTTACATAAAGTTCGTTAAAAGTAGTAGCCATAAATGGATCCCCATAGGTCACAATAGCTACATCATTTTCTTTGGATTGAAGAATTATTTCCTTTGCATCTTCTATAAACCAACGATGAACTAGTTTCATATTTTGATTATTTTCAGAACAAAGTAAAAGTCCTAATTGTTTTATATCGTTATCATCAATATAACTTGTAAATCTTTCAATGTAAATAAATTTACATTTTTGCAATATATCTTTGGCAGCAAGACTTAACCCAGAATACCCATGTATTCCCAGCCCAATAAAACATAACATATTAACAAATACTGCGATATTATTACCTCAATATTATTTCTTCTGGTAATTATGTATCCTAGACATATGGAATAAGGATCTTTTAAATACTTCAATACCGGAAAGATATTCGTTTAAACTTATATGCTCGTTAACACTATGAGAAGAATGCGGATCTCCTGGTCCATATGTTACTACAGGAATTTTAAATGTGTTTCCAATTATATTCATATCTCCTGTACCTGTTTTTCGCAGTAACATAGGTCTTTTTTTGCAGACATCAAGAATAGAAAGGACAAGCGATCTTACTAGTGGAGAAGAAAAATCGGCTTCAAATGGCTCTGTTGAATCCTCTATTATTAAATTCGTTTTTACACCTTTTTCTTTTGATATTTTTAAAATTTTATCATTTATAGACTCCAAAACTTTTTGACAGGTTTGATTAGTAGGAATTCTAATATCCATCATAATTTTACACTTTTGTGGTGTTACATTATGACTGGATCCACCTGAGATCTCTGTAAGGCAACAGCTAACAGAACCACTTTTTTTTGCTTTTTCATAATCAATATTTATGTTCGTTTTTATTGCATTCCAAAAGTCATATGCTTCCTCTATAGCATTTTTTGCTAGCCATGGAGCACTGGCATGAGCACTTTCTAATACATCACAGATTAGCTTAATAGCTAACCTACCTTTATATGAAATTGTTATATTTTCTATACCGCTAGGTTCACCAAAAATTGCATAATCAACATCTAAATTATTTTTGGCTAAGTGTTTACTCCCTGTTGCATTTCCTTCTTCGTCAACAACACCAGCAAAGATTATTGTACCGTTTTGATTAGGAAATTCAGAAGCAGCCAAAAGCATTGAAATTAAAGGAGCTTTTGCATCTGATGCCCCTCTACCGTATAAAAAGCCATTTTCTATTCTTACAGGAACTTTATTTGGAACCGTATCCATATGACCACAAAGCAATATTCTCGGATATCCTCTTCCTTTAGTGGCTATAATGTTCCCAACGCTATCGATATGTGCTTCCTCAAAACCAAGCTCATTAAAACATTTATCTTTTAGAAGAGTTGCCAATTGTCCCTCGGATCTAGAGGGAGTATAAAGATCAAGTGATTTTTTTAAAAGTTCTATTGCATAATTATCCGAGACCAAAGTTATCTAATCGATTTGATGCTGTAGAGAATAATCTACAATGATATTTTGAATATTTATACCAGTAATCCTTACCGTATTTTTAAATTCTGTAGTATTATTGACTTCATGTACTACTAATCCGTCTTTTGAACTCTCCATTAAATCTACACCTACAATTTTCCCACCTACAGCTTGAGAAGACTTAATGCAGATATCTTCCAATTCATTTGTAATTGGACAATTTTCAGCTCGGCCTCCTAAAGCCATATTGGTTTTCCATTCATCTTTTTCAGAGTATCTATAAATAGCAGCAACAACAGAATCTCCTACTACAATAGCCCGTATATCTCTAGGAGGCCTAGAAACAAATTCTTCCAAATAATAAATTTGATAAAGTGGAAACATATGTTCTCTATCTTCAAATACCGCTTTTGCAGCTTCTTTATCACGTAATAGAGCGATTAATCTACCCCAGCTTCCAATTGTGGGTTTAATAATTATAGGGTAACCAAAATCATTTAATGCCGAAAGTGCAGATTCTGAAGAAAAAGCTGTTAGTACTTTAGGAGTTTGTATTCCGTTTTTGTTCATTAACATGTGAGTAAATAATTTGTTACCACAGTTAATTGCAGTATTAAGTGGATTAATTACTGTTGCACCTAAACCTTCCAAAGCAGCGGTAGAATGAAGACTCTTAAAATAACTAACACATCTTTGAATAATTATTTGATTACTAAATTCTGAATTTGATGTATTTAAATCGATAACGAGATCCTTACAATCAATTTTTTTTAGTTCAATTCCCTTCTTTTTAGCAGCCTCATAGATGGCTTTTTCTTCCCATCGTATTGTATCATAAAGAAGTGTGAGAGAAGATGAAGTCTTTCCCTCAGTCACTGTCCCCAATCCTCGCCAACTACCTGAGCTGGTTTTGTAGTAAATCCATCTTCAATTTTTACCAATTCATAACTTGATCCACAGTCTGGACAGGAAACTATTTCACCTTCTATAGAATCTGTTGGTATTTTTATCTCTGCATCACATTCTTCACATTTTACCATATTTTATTTACTCCTTTTTTACATTAATTCTTTCTTCGTTAAGTATCTTTCTTTCCAATCTATCATCGAGATATAATTCTAAGAGATCGCCCATTCTAAGTTCTTTTAACCCTTTTGCAAGATTTTCTGCCTCATGTAAGTTTGTCTCCAAGCCAAGTAAAGATAGCAAATATGCAGCCCCATTTTTTCCCGCAAGTTCTCCGAAAACAATCTTTCGCCTGTTTCCCACTACACGAGGTTCGATAATTTCATATGCTGAAGGGTTTCTTAAAATTGCTGCAAGGTGAGTACCAGCCTTATGTTTATAAGCACTGTCACCCACTATAGGTTTAGATTCGGGAATTTCCAAACCAGTATATTGTGAGATGGTCTTTGACAAGTCCTTTAGCATATGAAGTCTTAAATTGTTATCGGATCTATAGATCAGAGTCAATGCAATAGAAGTTTCAGCAAGAGAAGGAATGCCTGTTCGTTCTCCAAATCCATCAATTGTAGTATGAATTTGATCGGCACCTGCTTCACATCCAGATAATGCATTTGCTAGTGCTAAACCTACATCATTATGACAATGTACATCTAAGGATGTTTTTGACTTGGCTAGACGATCATAGACCATTTTAACTAAATTATACATCCCATTAGGTCGCATTATTCCAACAGTATCTGGAATACTAATTCTTTCAATTCCTATTTTATTCATCTCATTACACATTTCAAGAAGAAATGATGGTTCAGTCCTGCTAGCATCCTCCATAGTAAAACGAGATTTTAAACCGTGCGATTTTATATATTCAGCTACCTCAATAGCTCTACTTTTTGCTTCTTCTCTAGATATTTTTAGCTTTGCGCTGAGATGAACATCAGATATGCCCATGTATGTAGCTACCCATTCAGAATCAGTTTTTAAAGCTATATCAACGTCGGATTTTATTGCCCGAACATGAGCAATTATATCGGCTTTTAACCCTTGTTTAAGAATTGTTTTTGTTGCTTCTAAATGATCTGGTGATACTACAGGACTGATTTCAATTTGATCTACACCAAATGAATCCAACATCCATGCTATCTGGATTCTTTGTTTATTAGTAAAGGAAACACCAGGATGTTGTTCTCCTTCTCTTAACGTAGAGTCAAGAATTCTAATTTTTTTTTCATTATTTTCCAAATTATTATATTTGTGCGCATAATAGTTAGGATCGTCTGTTTTCAGTAGCATTTTATTAATAATATTACAGGTTTCGTATATGATATAAATGTTAACGTTAAATATTTTAAATAAAAACTTGGAATTAGTCGTTATTTTTCATATAAACAGAAGAAAATGAGAGAATTATTGAATTATTATTTTAATGATTTAAGAATAATTACCGTGTTAGTATCGGAAACACCTTCGATTTTTCTGACTTCATCAATATAGGAATTTATTTCTGAAATTGCTGGAGCGCTTATTATTGCGGCAATATCATATTGACCCGTTATTTCGTAAACTACATCAACTCCTTCCAAATTTAACAATTTAGAAGTAACCGTTGATGTATCAGAGCTAGATGCAACTGAAATTAGGGTTATTGCGCTAGTTTTTTCACTGTTATTTATCTCAATTGTAAACTTTTTTATAACATTATTATCGGTTAGATTTTTAATCCTTCTTCTTACTGCTGATTCGGACAAACCTATTGTGTTCGCTATTTCTACAAATGGTTTTCGAGCATCATTTTGAAGAATCTTTATTATTTTTTCATCAAATGAATCAATATTATTTAACATTTCTTCTTTCCTCTTCTCTAGTTAACAATTGATCCATAATTGCCAAGGTTTTTAAAACTTTTACTTCATCAATTACTAATGGGGGCAATAATCTAATTATATTTCTCCCTGAGTATAACATAAGAAGTTTTTCTTTAATCCCCTCCAATAATATATCCTTAACATCAAAACGCAATTCAACAGCTAACATTAGACCTAATCCTCTTACATCTCTGATTATCCTATGTTTCTCTTTAAGTTCCATCAATCCATTTTTGAAAATATTGCCGACTTTCGCAGCATTATCAATCAGGTTTTCTTCTATAATAGAATCCAAAGTGGCTATACCTGCTGCACATGAAAGAGGATTTCCAGCGAAAGTTGAAGAATGCTCTCCAATTTTCATAGCTTCCATGATAGCAGGTTTGCATAAAGTCAAACCCATTGGTAATCCTCCTGCTATTCCTTTAGCTAGACACATAATATCAGGAGTCGCAGACCAATGTTCCCCTGCCCACATTTTACCTGTTCTTCCTAATCCAGTTTGTATTTCATCAAAAATTAATATCAGATTATTCTGGTCACAAATATCTCTTATTTTTTGAAGGAGATCATCGGGAGGAACAATAATTCCTGTCTCACCCTGAATTGGTTCAATAATCACTGTTCCTATAGAATTATCTATTGCTTCTTCTATTTTTGATGGATTATTATAAGGTACGAATTTTACTCCTTCTAGTAATGGTTGAAATGATTTTCTATATTTTTCATTATAGGTTACAGATAATGCTCCAAAAGTTTTTCCATGATAACCTCCGGTCATGGCTATAACACCGTTTTTTCCTGTATATTTTCTCGAAAATTTTAAAGCAGATTCGATAGACTCCGCCCCACTATTGCTAAAGAAAACTTTGGAGAGTTCTCTTGGAGAAACTTCAGCCATTTTTTGTAAAAATTTTAACCTTGTATCATTATATACTGACATATGACAGGTAATAAGATTATTACATTGGTTTTTGATTGCACTAACTACCCTATCATTACAATGACCGACTACAGCTACTCCGTAACCACCCATGCAATCTATATATTCATTTCCAGAAGTATCCCAGACTACTGCTCCTTTCCCTTTAGAAATATTAATTGGAAAACGTTGGTATAGATTGCCAAGATAATTATCTTCAATCATTTTGTTATTACCGTACAATTGATATGATCTATTGCAGAAGATAAAGGATTATTTATATTCCCCGAAGCTATAATAGCTTCTTTTACGCCCATATCTAATGATTCAATACATGCCATCACTTTTTTCTCCATTCCATGACCAATTTTTGGTAAGGATTCTTTCGCTTTTTCATATGTCATTCTTGTTACTAGTTCATTATTTAAGATTAGTCCATTTACATTCGTGATGAAAATTACTTTGTCAGCAGACAGTCCACCTGCGATATATGCAGCTGCTCTATCTCCATCAACATTTAAAAATTCTGTTTTTTCGCTTAACGCTATAGGAGAGACAACAGGGACAAATTTTCCTTCTAGAATCTTTCTTATTAATAATGTATTGATCTTGTTTATTTTGCCTGTATATCCACCATCAATTACCATTTTCCTACCTTTGTCGTTAACAACTAGCAATTTTTTTTTCCTTATTGCTTCAATTGTACTTCCGTCTATTCCTGATATTCCCACTGCATTTATTTTATTATTTAAAAGTAAACGTACAATAGATTTATTTATTTTTCCAGACATCACCATTGTAAATATTTCTGCTGTTTCCTTGTCAGTATACCTACTTTTTACACCTCCTGGCGAAACGATAAACTTTTGTTCTTTTCCTAATTTATTCCCAACCATAGTAACATCCTTTCCTCCTCCGTGAACTATGACCACTTCATCTTTCTTTAATATATTTTTCAAATCTAAAATGGTCGATGAATGTAATTCATCAACTATACTTCCACCAATTTTAATAACGATCATACCGGCGTTAGTGGAGTATATTTTAAGCCATCCATTTCATCAAATCCGGACATGACATTCATGTTTTGAATTGCTGATCCAGCCGCTCCTTTCATAAGATTATCAGAAGCTGATAGGGCAACAACTCTTTGGTTATCCTCATCTATATCAAAACCAATATCACAGAAATTAGATCCGATCAAGAATTTTGGATCTGGAAATTTATACAATCCCTTCTTATCTTTAATAAATCTTATAAATGGTTCATTAGGATATGAACGTCTGTAAATTTTCCACAGTTCTAATTCGCCTACTGCTTTAGTCAAAAAGGTATGATTAGTTGTGAGTATCCCTCTTACGATATTAACAGCATGTGGACTCATACTGACTTTTATATTCTTATTGGCTACCAAACTAAGTTCTTGAATTATTTCACCTGTGTGTCTATGTTTTGCTGGTTTATAAGGCCTAACAACACCGTATCTCATTGCATGATGTGTTCCTGCATTTGCTTGAGCACCAGCACCTGAAGAACCAATTTTACTATCTACAACTATATGATTAGTATCAATAAGATTATTTTCTATGAGTGGTTTTATTGCTAGTAGAGATGTCACTGCCATACATCCAGGACATGATACTAACTTTGCTTTTTTTATTTCTTCTCTATGAAGTTCAGGTACTCCATAAACAGACTTTGAAAGTAATTCGGGGAAAGGATGTTCCCATCCATACCATTTTATATAATCGTCAGGATTTTTTAATCGAAAATCTGCAGATAAATCTATTATTTTAACATTCCTTTTAAAGAGATTGTTAACCATTTTATTAGCACTTCCATGAGGAACAGATACAAAAACTAAATCACATGAATCAACAATTTTTTCTAAATCCATTGGTGAAAATTTTAGGTCTACGAATCCCTTAAGGCTTGGATGAACTCTATGAACATACTCTCCAGCTTGCTGTCTAGAGGTAACCATGCTAACAGTTACTTTAGGATGGGTTACTAATAATCTAAGTAATTCTCCACCTACATATCCTGATGCACCTATAACGCCTATTTTCATTGTTCTGAACTATTGATTAGAATAATGCTGTATCTTATGAATTTTATTATCAATAGAAAAGAAACTCACATGAATAATGATATAAACGTCTATTTTTTATAAACAGATATAATATAATCTATCATAGAATTTGCAATATCTACTTGAGATACTTGCGATGCACCTCTAAATTCTACGTTACTATTGATTTCGTGTACAACTAAACCTTGTTTTTCATCTTCCATTACATCTACACCTAAAATACCACCACCAACTGAGGTAGCTGCCTTGATTACAATCTCTTCCAAGTCATGTGTAATAGGGGCGATTCCAGTATGACCCCCTCTCGCAACATTTGTCCTCCATTCACCAGCAGCAGAATATCGATAAACTGCAGTGATAATCTGATCGCCTGCAACAATGCATCTAATATCTCTTGGCGGTCTTTTTATCATTTCTTGGACATAATAAATTCGAGATAAGGCTGAATCATTTTCTTCTCTAGTTTCTAGGATAATATTTAGAATTTCTTCATCTCGTATAGGAAAAACACCTCGTCCCCATGAACCAACAAGAGGTTTTAATACTAAAGGAAACCCTATATTATTTGCTAATTCTTTAAAAGACTCGGGGCTAAAAGCGAAATAGGTTGTTGGAGACGGAATTTTAGATTTTGCTAATACAAGAGATGTTCTTAATTTATTTCCACAGATTTCATTTACATCATATTTGTTTATGACTATGTGGTTTAGATATTCTAGACAAGAAGTAATATATAGACCGCGAAAATGGCTTATACATCTCTGAAGGAAAACATCACTGCTGAGGTGGTTATTTTTATTTATATCGGTGCTAAATGAAAGAGGTTTAGCGTCTATTAAACGAGTAGCTAATCCCTTGTTAGTAGCCTTTTCGTGTAACTCTTTTTCTTCGAATCGTAATTTATCATAAATTATAGAAAGTCTCATATTTTCTCAAATATTATTCTCCCCAATCTTCCCCTACTGATTCTGCTGGTTTAACGTTTATTTTACCTTCAGAATTAGAAGTTATTTCAAATTCTCCTCCACAATCTGGACAGGAAATTATTTCTCCTGCTACTACGTCTTCTGGAATATTGATTTCTCCTCCACAGTCTTTACATTCTATATTCATTTTATTGTTCATCTTCTTTATTCTCTTTTTTATTTAAATTAATTGCTATAGAATTTGCGGTAATTGATTGTAATCCCCATAACTTCGAAAAACCTTTTGCTAATTGCTGATCAAAGACGGAATCAGAGGTATACGTTGCCAAGTCATTCCTATATAAAGCGAATTTAGAATCCCTCCCTACAACTCGAATAGAACCATTTTGCATTCGCATTTTCACTTTTCCTGTAACTCTGTTTTGTGTTGCATCTATAAACTTATCCAAATCATTTAGCAGTGGATCCTGCCAAAGCCCAGAATATGTCATCCAACTCCATTGTTCCTCGACAATATGTTTAAACCGGAGTTCATGGGAGGTTAACACCATTTTCTCAAGGTCTTGATGGGCTTTTATTAAGACAATTGCTGCAGGACATTCATAAACTTCTCTAGATTTTATACCAATAACCCTATCTTCAATATGATCGACTATTCCTACACCATATGATCCTGCCTTAAAATTAATGTAATTTACCAAATCTCTGACTTCCATTTTTTTACCATCAGCAGAAATGGGAATACCTTCTTGATATTCTACGTCTAAATAACCAACCTCACTATTATCAAATTTAACAAATTTGAAACATTCGTTTGGTGGTTCGACAAAAGGATTTTCTAAATCTCCTCCTTCTATTGATCGTCCCCAAATATTCATATCGATACTATATTTTTTAACTTCGGTTGGTATCTGGATATTATGTTCTTTTGCAAATTGAATTTCTATATCTCTGGTAAGATTCATGTCTCTAATCGGAGCAATAATTCTTAAATTAGGATTAAGTGATCTTATAGTAATATCAAATCTAATTTGGTCATTTCCTTTACCTGTACAACCATGTGCTATTGCTTTCGCATTTTGTTTATTGGCTACATCTACTGTTTTCTTTGCAATAAGTGGTCTAGCTAATGCTGTTCCCAGTGGATATTGATTTTGATATAAACCATTTGCTTTGATGCAAGGAATGATATAATCAGATATGAATTCTTCTTTGGCATCGATATAATAATGACCAATAGCACCAACTTCTTTAGATCTTTTTTCAATATCCTCAAAATCATCATTTTGGCCGCAATCAACCGTTACAGTAATCACGTCGAGATCGTGTAGAAGTTGTAAATATTTTATACAAACAGATGTATCTAGTCCTCCAGAATATGCTAAAATACATTTATCTTTAACCATTTCTAGCCGATGCCAATATGATATTATATTTATATTTATGTATTTGTGGAGTTAAACAATAAGAAACAATAAAAAATGATAAATGCTATTTCCTTTAAGATTCTTTAAAATTTGTATAGAAGATATACTATTGATGAAATAAAGAACAAGGTTATTGAAACATTAAGAAATCACGAAGAAGGTATGTCTAGCATAGAGCTTGCTGATGCTATTCATGTAAATAGAATGACGGTTACCAAATATCTAAATATTTTTTCTGTGATTGGCTTAATAAAAAGAAAAAAAATTGGCTCAATCAATATATGGACAATCGAATCAGGCATAGAAGAAATAGAATTTCCTTTAAACTACCTACACCTGCAACAAAAATTTATAACATCGCTACTAGCATATAATAAGAGAGAGTTAAGTAAGATTTTACTCAATATAATTTATTCAGATACCGAAATTTTAAAAATATTAAAAGAAATAATTATACCATCGTCTAATACGATTAAAGAACTGTATCACAGAGGAAGACTAGGTAAAACAGAATTAATTTATTTATATAATTTATTATTTGATTTAGCAATATTAATAGAAATAAATCATAAAAAAAAAGAATATAATAAAAATTTTCATAATATTTTTATCGCCGGTAATGAAGATCAAATATTAAATTCGAAAATTATGGCAACAGCCTCGGAAGTGCTAAATTGTGAAACAATATATATAGGTAATATTGAACAACATATTGATCCTTTTTTTGACATTGATCTTGAGAGATATGTATCTAAGTTTTGGATTCATAAAAAAGGAATAAAGACCCTTTTTTTATGCTGTTCAGAAGAAAGTTCTTTAAGATTTTTATTTACAGTAGTTGATGATCTAAAAAGGAAAAATACTGATAATATAAAATTAGTTTTATTTACAAGTTCTGAGATATTAGATCTTGCAAATGATCCAAAATTTGATTTTATTACTGATAATCTCAATTCATTGGTTACATGGTTAGAAGAATTGATCAAAGAATCTAAAAATAGGAATTACCATAATTGAAGAGTGAAATAAATTTAGATTTGATATTTAGTTGAAATTCTGTCTAAATACTCTAAACTCTTGCTTAGTTCTATATTATAGTTTTTATTAAATAAAGGTTCTAATCCTATATAATTGGTATATTGTATTTTGGAAAGTGTTTTAAATATAGAATTAAAATTGATATGGCCCAAACCTGGCATTTTTCTGTTGTTGTCAGAAAAATGAATATGTTTTAAAAATTTTTTTGTTTTGATTATACTTTCGAAAAAATTTTTTTCTTCGATATTCATATGAAAAGTATCTAAAAGAATAGCGAAATTATCTTTGTCTATATTTGAAGAAACAAAAATTGCATCTGCTGCATTAGAACAAAAAGGAGTAGAATATCTATTTAAAGGTTCTAACAAAAGACAAACTCCAAATTCCTTAGAGTAATATGTTAGTTCGGATAGAATAGGTAATATTCTTTTAAGTAATTTCTTTTTATCTTTATTTGGAATTATCTCATGATTATAATCAAGTTGTAAATCTTTATCAGATAACAGACAAATATTAAAAAAAGTTCCCCCAAAATAATTGCACATTTTAATACATTCTTTGATGTAATTTATTGAATATGAAAGAATGCCTTGATCATGGGTTAAAAGAATAGGAGATAATCCTTTTGATCTAGTCCATAGACCGGTTACTCCTATAACAGACAAGTTATATGTATTAAAAATTTCTAGATTATTTTTTAAAGAAGTATTTAAAGGATCACCAGGAATTTCTATATAAAACAAGCCAAATTCTATTAGAAGTTTAACTACCTGCTCTATTGATCCAAGCCCTAATAATGAGTTAAGCGTTATTGAAAATTTTACCAAATATGATCAATCTGTAATATCTAATGCATATTGATTAGGTATTTTCCAATCTGTATAACATCAACCGAATTCAATTCATCTTTTTCTAAATTAGACTTAATATTAGATACATATAGTGAATAACCTTCATCTGTTGATGTATTAACGGGTCTTCCATGAGATCCTTTGATTAAATTTGTATTGAATGGAATAGATTTTTTTTGATAATCGATGAATAATTCCAGAGGGTCAAACCCAGGTTTTCTATGAATATCAACAGTTTTAGTAAAAGAGGGAGCCAGATTATCGTCATACCACCAATAGTAATTAAACCACTTCTCGCGGTTGGCAATAAGTATAATATCTCCAGATCGTTCATGATCAATCTTAAAGACTTGTTTTTCCTTGTCTGTTAATATCATGTCTATACCTTTAATATTGCTAAAAAGGTTTACAATTTTTTTTATATCATTAGGTGATTTTACATAGATATTAGCTATCTGATGATCTACTACCGCAAATGCTTGACTAAACTCAAAATCTATATATTCTTTATCTCCAATATTTCGAACTTTTAAGAGACCGTTATTTCTTAATATATTATTTATTGGGACTGAGCCATCGACATCGTTAAAAGAATATTCAGAAAACAATATGAATTGTGTATCTTCATATATATTACTTTTTTTTGTAGAATCAATAATATTTTCTACTAGAGAATCTGCAAACACTAAATCTTTATATACTTCATTACTATCTTTACCGAACCTTTGAGCAGAATAGTCAACATGGGGTATATATGTAAACATAAAATTTGGTTTATGATTTTCTATTGTAAATTGAGATGCTTTTGTAATCCATTCGCTAGATAGTTTTGAAGCAAATGGTCCCCAATATGAAGAAAGGTCAAATTCCCCAATTTGTTCCTTTATTGTCTCGTAATAACCTACTGGCTTAGAATAACACCACATTTTCATTTCATTTTCTAAATGAATAGGTTTTGGGGTTATAATAATATCCGAGTTTGCATACAATGTATTTTGCCAAAAAAGAACAGCTGTTTTAAAATCATTAGTAGTATTTTTTATCATATCCCATATTCTCGGAACTTGGACTAAATTACTATATTGTTCCCAAAAACTTACATTATAATTACTACGATCCATAAAACCATTAGATATTATGCCATGTCGATTTGGATATTCTCCAGTCAACAAGCTCGTTTGAACTGGACATGTAACTGCTGGAAAAACGGGTTTCATTTTACAAGATTCTCCATTCTCAGCTAATCTGGAAATAGTGGGTAATAATCCAGATTGGATATGTTTTTCCTCTATACCCACAACATCAATAACGATAACATGTTTAATCATAACAGATATAATAAAAATTTAATCACTAATTTAAATAATATGTAAATAAAAAATGAATTTTAGTGTCTCTATTCTTTAATAAAAACTAATCAAGTCATATAGATCCTTCTAGAAAGAAAAATCATTGGAATTATTAATAGAATGGATAGAGCAATACCATAATATACACCTAAAATATTAGTTAGAAATATTGAATCTAACAATACAATCATCATTATCAAATAAGATATAGATTTTTGAACAGTTATGATTCTTTTTAATAAAATTAAATGAGAATAAAATATTGAAGATAAAAATATTAACAACGGGAATAAAGATAATAAATTTAAAAAATTGAACATAATGAACATTGCAATAAAAAGAATAAGTAAATAAATAATGATAAACGGAAGGATATTGGAATAATTTAATGAATATTCTCTAGTCTCATTTTTACTTAAAATTGTAATAGCAAAAATATAAAAAAATTCCGCAAAAAGGGGAATTAAAAATTGGACGTCGTATAACTGTTTCTCTGAAATTAAAATTGCTTCACTTGCTCCTAAAATTATATTTAAACTTCTGATAACTCCCATGTTAATTGCTCCAAAAATTGTATTTTTTAAAAATTTGTTATAGAGTAAAATTAGAGAAATCATAACTAGAATAAGTATAAAGGTATTTGGTCCCATGATAAATGAGAAAGTTAAAGAATAAGAAAATGATAATAATATTATCAATAAGGCATTTTTTTGAGATATTTTATCAGAGGGTAAAGGACGCCAAGGTCTTTCTTTTTTATCTATTTTTAAATCAAAATAATCGTTTGATGCCATACCACCGATATATAAGAAACCAGAGATCGAAATTAGCTGGATTATATCGAGGTAATCAAGATTATTTGTTGATGTGAAGAAAAAATAACCTACTAAGATATTGGGAACAATAGTAAAAATATTAGAGATACGTAATAGCCTTAAATAATTAATTATAGTAGTTGACTTAATCACCTTTAATCTACGTCCTAAATACTGCTTTAAACACTCCAAAAAATATTAAATTCAAAATGATCTATGGATAAATCTTGTTGTAATTCTATTTATTTATATATAATTAATCTAGTGATACTTTGGCTGTTGATCTTCTCTTGTTTCTCAAAGGATATTTACAACAAGGACATCTATTTCCATCATATTTTATGTAAATAGCACATTCAGTACACCTTTTAAAATTTTGAGCGTATAATGAGTATTTACCACCTTTTTTACTATTGAATCTAGTACAATAGCCTTTGCAACTCAACTATGTATAATATACAGTGAAATTTAATAATTATCTCATATGTTTACAATGCAATCGGTTGTATAACACATTTATTAATAAAAATTATTATGGTGTAATGACTATCATTTTAAATTTAACATACTAAATAACAAACAATTAAAATTATCTACCTAGTGCTTCTAATTTTTCTGTCTCGTTAAATGATTCTGCATTTTCTTTTAATTGCTGGTCCAATTCTTGTTTTTGCATTTTTAATTGTTTGTCGAACTCTGTTTGATTTGACATTTGACCTTGAACATTTTCATTATATATAACAATAAAACAAATAATAAAAATAATGGATATATTCAAAAAAAATCGTACTATTAACATATTCTTTGCATCTTCACTAATACATTAAATGTCTCGTATAATTTTAATTTATGATTTCTTCTAAAAATTTAATAAAAATTGCTATTATTTGTATAAAAATTATTTATTATGATTGTATTCCTAATATGCAGATGCTAGAAAATATATTTATTAAATGGAAAATTTATATTATAAAATTACCTTATTTATTGTAATACCACTATAAATGGATATTAAAAAATTCAAAAATATTTAAGCATCTATGTGCAACGTACTATTATGAATATTCAAGCATATGCAGCTCATCATGCTGGAGGCAAACTAGAGTCATTTACATATAATGCGGATTCTCTAAAGTCTGATGAAGTTGAAGTTGATATCGAATATTGTGGTATATGTCACAGTGATTTAAGCATGTTGAATAATGATTGGGGAATAACACAATATCCCTTTGTTCCTGGTCACGAAATTATTGGCAAGGTATCGGCAATTGGAAATAGTGTAAACCACCTAAAAATTGGACAATATGTAGGTATAGGTTGGCGCTCTAGATCTTGTTTAATTTGTGACCAATGCCTTAGTGGTTATCATAATCGTTGTGTTAATGGTGAAGATGTAATTGTTGGTAGATTTGGAGGATATGCCAATAAAGTTAGATGCCAAGCAATATGGGCTTTTCTACTGCCTGAAAATCTGAATATTAAATCAGCTGGTCCATTATTTTGCGGAGGAATTACAGTATTCAATCCTATCATTCAGAATAATATAAAACCTATACATCATGTTGGAGTGGTTGGTATCGGTGGGTTGGGACATCTTGCTCTTAAATTTCTCAATGCTTGGGGATGTGAAGTTACAGCCTTTTCTACCAATCCAAACAAAAAGGAAGAAACAAGACGATTTGGAGCTCATAATTTTTTAAATACTAAAGATCCTACCGTACTAGAGACATCAAAAAATAAGTTTGACATGGTACTAGTCACTTCTAATGTTAATCTTGATTGGAATGCCTATATTAACACACTGAGACCTGGCGGCAAGCTACACATAGTAGGAGCCGCACCATCAGTCAACGCAGACGTGTTTTCATTGATTTCTGGAGAAAAATCAATTGGTGGCTCTCCTATTGGTAGCCCAGCGACTATCACAGCAATGCTTGATTTTTGCAATCGACATTCAATCTCACCAGTTATAGAAGAATTTCCACTCTCAAAAGTTAATGATGCAATAGAGCATCTCAAAGAGGGTAAAGCGCGATATCGAATTGTTTTGAAAAATGATTTAAAATAGTTATACTGTTGTTACATTAGTAAAATTATACTGTTAATGGATGTCAAAGGAGAATGACTAACCTTTAACATCCACCTTATGTCGATATGACAGAAGAACCCAGTGCTATGCTTACGCTAGATTATGAGATATGGATATTTCAAAAATAAAAATATATTGATTCTAGAGCTTTAGAGGGGTATGTAATCTAATGAACTGATAATTCGCATTAATTTTTTTATCTTTGAAACTTTAAAATAAGTTGTTTCAAATGGTATTTTTCATTATATTACTATACCTACTTGGAAATTTTTCATTTACCTATTTTAGATTGATTTAATCACTTACTGAATAAACTTGGAATTTTTCTGGATTAAAAGTATGGTTCAAAATTCAAACAATTAAGCTTATTATTTTCTTCTGGAAAGCAAAATTCCCATTGAGTAAATGATTATCGCCTGTTTATATTTTAACAATCAATTTAACATTTGCTAACAAGTCCTTAAATAGGTATAAAAACCCCCTAGATTTCTTCTGGAACATTATTCGAAATTGTTTTCTTTGTAAGTTTTTGAAATTGTTTTATCTACTTTTGTTAGTAAAATCAGTAAATCTTTCTTTTTACATTAATTATTTATTATCAAATTTTTAATTTAAAGTAATACATTAGAAATTATTCACATAGTATTATTCCGAACTAGCTCAAAAAAAATTAGTACCTAAACTCTTAAATTCAGTAATTTAGATTTGAAACTAAAAAACTCAAACAAATTGTTATTAATCTATTCATATTAAAATATTTTTTAGGGTTAAATAATATCTTAACATGTTTAGAAAGATTATTTCTTTCATGAGTAAAATTCACTATATTTTTTTATAATAACAATTTTTTTAATAAAATCCACTTGCGATATTTGAATTTAGTTAAAATAATTATTCGTATATTAAATTAACTGGAAGGAAAAGAAAGTATTTTTCAGTAAATTAAACCTCATTTTCGAATCATCATAATTTTGTGCATCAAAATA
>DATFCH010000093.1:0-3313 GCA_035253345.1 Nitrososphaeraceae archaeon | reverse complement strand
AAATATTTTATTTTAGTTCTAAACTTTTCTTTATGATTATTATATCATTTAACATGTTTTTAATAATTGAATACGAACAATAAGAATAAGTTAAATATTTATCAATAAATTAATTAAACTACTAAACACTTCTATGTCCTTCCTTCAGGTTAGAAATTAATGCTAAACTTTAGATTGTGTATGTTTTTCTATTAAAATAAGTAAAAGGAGTTTCTGATAATATAAACAATAATGAAATTTTTTAAAATTACTGAAAGAAAATGAATAGATCATAATTTTGTCTTACTAGTTAGCTTTATTCCAGAACATAATCAAAAAACTTGTTTTTTTACGATCTTTCTTCTCGTGAAAGTCAATTATATCATATTTTTCTTTTTTGTTTATTCCTGTCATCATTCCGATAAATAAAGCGTCCTAATTTGAGTCAAATTTATTTCATATCCCATGATGGATAAAGACAAAATTAGTGTGAATCAAATAATTTTTTGAATTTTGATAAATTAAAGGCCATTATTTTATTCTAAATAATAAAAAATAAACTATCATGCTCTCAAAAAGATTCTAAACTTAAATTTGTGTTAAAATCAATATTATTATTTTGATACTATTCTATAAACAGCACCAGGATTTTCTGCTTCTGATCCCTTGAGTCCCGAAACTACATATAGATAGCCGTCTGGACCCTGTTTCAAATCAGTAATAATGCTAAAGCCTTCTGCAAATAATATGTCTCCATATTCTGTACTATCTGTTGCTATTTTATCTTGTAAAACACCTTTAAGAAATAATTCGGTCCGATTATCATTCAAGTCGAAGTGAAATATTCGTCCATCTACTGAACCAACAAACATGTCGTTCTTATATTGAGAATCTAATTTAGCGGAATTAAGAAATAATAATCCTGTTGGCGGAGAGGATTTATCCCACGTGAATTTAGGAGGACTATAATGTCCTCGCCCTTCAAAATAGACAAAATCTTTAGGAGGAGTATTGCCTACAGTGACAAATTTTGTTTCTCCTGCTCCAGCATCTTTTCCTTTTTTTTCTCCTTCTTCTTTTTCACCACTATTACCCGCTTCCAATTTTTTACCTTCTTCATTTACTCTCCAGATTCCAAAAATTTTATCTGAACCACTATTGGATCCAGGTTCTGCCAAGTTAATTTCATCACCATATCTAGGTCCATTTTCCGTATACCATAATTTTCCAGTAACAGGATCAAAATCTAATCCAAAACTATTTTTTACTCCATAAGCATAATACAAATTAAGAGGGTATTCATTTCCTAGTATTCCACTTCCAACTGGCTTACCATCTTGCGTTATTCTTAATATTCCAGCTCTTCCATCAACTGCTTTACCATCTTCAAAATTTTGAGTTTTGGTTTTGTATGGTTCCTCAGGAATTGTGTGTTGAAAATTTCCTATAGTAAAGTAAAGATTGTTATCTGGACCAATATCTATTATTCCACCGATATGAGCAGGATCTGGAAATGAGGGAATGCTTAACAACAACTTTGGATTGATAAGAGCGTTATTTTTGTTATCTAAATCATATCTATATATTTGATTCTTACAATCAGCATTTTTTCCTTCACATGTAATATAATAAAGAAAAACCTTAAGAGATACTTCTTGTTTTGAAATAGATGTATCATTAGATTTTTCTCTCTTATTACTAACAGCAATTCCTAATAAACCACGTTCATCCTTTTCATTTACATCAACATGTAGGAGCGGTTTACCTACGATCTGACCATCAGTAACTCGTTTTACTGTCCCCGATTTTTCTAGAATTAAAAAATCATTTGGACCCAAAAATTCCATAGTAGTAGGAAAATCAAGACCGGATGTTACTAGTTCCAATTTTAATTTTGGATCAGAGAGTATGATACCATTTGAACCTTGAGATTGATCCTGTTGCTGAGCGTAGATGGTATTGCAAAGAGTAAAAAATACAAAACAAATACAAAAAAATAATAATATTATAATAATTCCCTCTTTCATTTTTATCTTATTTATATGTATATAGAAACAAGAATATAAATTATAAAAATTTTCATTTCCGGTACCTGAAGTTTCTCTTACATACTTGTATCAATAAACTTTTATACTAATATTAGTAATATTAGATACAACACTTTCATAAATACTCGTACCATCTATTGATGGGGGAAAATATCTCCAATGTTAACTTGATTTCTTTGTGAAGTCACATATTTTATTTTCTACTTGATTCCTTCCATATGAAATATAAAAAGCATATTTCTAAATTGCTTATAACAATTATACAAAATTGATAAATATTTAATTCTAAGGTTTTATAATATCTTGTGCAAAAATTATATTAATATTCATATAAATCTGATTATAATTACCTTTGTAGTATGTCTTTTGATTATCTCTTTTATTAATTTATCCTTTGCAAAAGAAGATGATATAGAGTTTAAAGATTTTTCTGCTGCAACTACAGACAAAAATAAGAAAACTGTGAAAAATGATATAAAAGAAAAAACTACTCGAAATGATTTATTAAATGATTTATATCCTAGTAGATTTTTTCTCTGCGGATACCCACAAGAATTAATAACAGATTACAAGTCATTTGAAAAAATTAAATGCAACTAATAAAATGCCATTACAAAAAAAATAAAAAAAGCGACAGGTATAATCAATGTTATAAATTAGATGTAGATAAACCAGATTTATCGTTAAATTAAAAAATTTCAAAAATAGCACAATCAAGAGTTGACTTTACAGGAATTTAGTAAAAGATATGTATAAAATAACAGTATAAAATTTCAGCTATATAGTTATATAACTATTGTCAATTATTGAAATATATTGATAATTCATTACTATTATTTGTAGAGAGAGTTGAATGTCTTCATTTACTAATTATGATAGAATTTTAGAATTTATACATAACAATCCTGGTTCTCACTTTAGAAAGATAAAAAAGGAACTAGGTCTTTCAGTTGGTACTATTCAATATCAGTTAAAAAAGCTAGAGGATAATGGAAAAATCATTTCTTTAGAAAATTACTTTTACAAATTTTACTTTCCCATTGGAGTATTCCAAGAAAGGCAGAAGGAACTTTTACAAGTATTAAATCATGAATCATTACGAACTATTCTTTTCTATATTATAGAGAAACAAAACCCAAGCAAGAATGAAATAGCAAATTATCTAAATATATCATATTCATCAGTTAATTGGCATTTGGAACGTTTAATTTCCTATAATATGATAATTGAAAAAAAAGACGGAAAATCTATTAGATATTCCTTGAATACCAACTTTAATAATACTC
>DATFCH010000092.1:0-2871 GCA_035253345.1 Nitrososphaeraceae archaeon | reverse complement strand
AAAAAAAAAATATGTTTGCAATGAAAATTAATATATATGAAAAATTGATTATAATTGTTAACTATTTTTATTTTTCTGATCACAATCATAATTTGCTCTAAAGTGAGATTTTCCGCTATCTGTAACATAGAGATATCCTTTAGAATCAATTGCTATGTCATGTGGAATTAAAAATTGATCATTTTTACAGCCTAAAGATCCCCACATTGTAAGAAAATTACCTTCACTATCAAATTTTTGTATTCTTACATTTCTTGTATCTACTACATACACATTGCCTTCAGAATCAACTACAATACCGTGATCCTCGATAAACTGACCTTCATCTTTACCTTTACTTCCCCACATTTTAATAAATTTACCACTGTCATCAAATACGGATACTCTAGAATTTTGTCTACCATCAGTAACATAAATGTTGTCTTTGGAGTCAACAGATATATCATGTAGATGGACAAATTGACCCTTCTTTGATCCATATTTTCCCCACATATCTAAAAAATTGCCATTATTGTAAAATTTTTGTACACGTGGGAGTACCTGATCACCAACATATACATTATCTTTTGAATCTACTGCAACAGTCCATGGCTTTTTAAATTCACCTTTTTTTTCACCATCTTTTCCCCATATTTTTAAAAATGTGCCATTACTATCAAATTTTTGAATATTTTTACCTGAATATTCAGCTACATAAATATTATCCATAGAATCTACTGCCATACTTTCAGGTTGCAGAAATTGACCTGGGTCTTTTCCTTTTGTACCCCATTTAGTAATAAAATTTCCATCTTTATCAAATTTCTGAATATTGCACTTTTCTGCATCATTAACATATACATTATCTTTTGAATCGATAGTTATTCCATGAGCATGGAGAAATTGTCCATCCTTTGGTCCTACAGTACCCCAACTACCTACAAGATTCCCATTTTGATCAAATTTTTTTACAAATTGGAAATCTGAAACATAAGAATCATCACTAGTGGCAGATAAAACTGCTACAGAAGATTCAATTTGACCATCTATACAAGGCTCTTTATCTGTATCTTCAGAATTTGTACTGGTAGCAGTAAAAGACTCTTTAGAATTTGTATTTGTTTTTTCATCTTGTTGTTCTTCCTCTGAACCGAAATAATCCTCTTCATTGAGTTCAAATATCTGTGCGAAACTAGTTGATATATAGCCAGTATTTAGAAAAAATAAAAATATGAAGCAAAATGATATAGGTAAAAATTTAATTTTGTTCACAAATATAATTTGTAGTATCTTTATATTAAGATTATTAGAAAATTATATTTTATTTATCTAATCCAATATTCAGAAGAAAAAAATGACAATAAGTTAGAAATCGTTTAAATTATGAATAATTAAAATAAATTTAATCATTGTTAGTTTAATAGTAATGGTTTAAATGTTCAATAATAATTAAAATGACAATGTCAAATATGTACTGAATGATTAGCAAGAAAAGTATGGTTTACAAGATAATAACCCATACTATAAAATATGGCTCTAATACTCATAATATTATAACTAGTATAATTATTTGAGGCCGGGTCATAATTATTCCATTTTCATAACAAATAAAGCTAGTCTATTGGTGTATGATGTTTTGGTGAAACAATATACAAACCAACAAACTAGCAGTACAAAATAGATCAACATCCATTCTAATTAGTATTTTGTATTTGATTGGTTTGATTCGTTGGCCACATCATAATAAACTACGACCAGGAAGACCATATGTCTATTCTCCAACTATTATCTTGAGATGCTTTATAGTCCGTATCTGGTTTCGATTGGATTCCAATAGAGCATTACATGAGTATCTAACAATGGATCTATCATATAACAGAAAGATAATGAAAGAATGTGGACTATCAAGAATCCCAAGCAGAAGAACATTTGATAGACGTCTTGCTACAATATCTAATGATATTAAAAAAAGGATTACTACAATGGGTGAACTGTTCGTTGATGATAAAATAATTTCTCCATCTATTCTTTCAGCAGACAGTACTCTTATCAAAGCTAAAGGTCATATCTGGCACAAATCCTCCATGAAAGAAGGAATAATACCCGTTCAGGTATCGATACTGATGCAAGATGGGGATTCAGTCATACCAAGGGTTGGATATTTGGATACAAACTGCATTTGATATCAAGTACTGGTTCTATCATAGTACCATTGTCAGCAGATTTTACAACAGCAAACATACCTGATAATCAAATATACAGCATATTGGCAGCAAGTTTACCTGTTACAATAATTAAAAGAACGTTATTCATGTCTGCAGATCCTGGATATGATGATCATGAACTATACAATCTCAGTACAGATATGGGATTTCAGTTGGTGTATCCTGCAAAAAGATATAAAATACATCTGAGGAAAGGATAAAACTGGTGGAATTTTATGAATCTGGTGTTGGACAGGCTATCTATTCTTTGAGAGGTATGTCAATTGAACCATTGATAGGACATGTCAAATCTACATTCAGGATGGATACATTACCTGTCAGAGGTTATGACAAGGTTTGTGCAATAATACTCCTATCAGTTTTGCTATATCAGATTCTAGTATACTACAACTGTAAAACCGACAGAGATAATCCCATGTCAATCAAATACATGTTAGGAACATAAAGATTCACTATATACTAATGTTAACATTACAATATTTGTTAACTGAATTATGACCCAGCCTCAATTATTTGGTCATTTGTATTATTGCTAACAAATATGGTGTATAATTCTTAAAATATCTTGGCATAGTGAAAAAAGTTATGGCAGCAACACTTAAAAAATAGAGATGGTGTTGAAGAGTTGTTATTCTTGTTAGTTTGTTAATTTTTTAATATATATAGT
>DATFCH010000091.1:0-3047 GCA_035253345.1 Nitrososphaeraceae archaeon | reverse complement strand
ATTTAGATTATATTTAGTGAAAAGAAATATCTAAATTTAGATTTATAAATCAAGGAGCCAAAAATAATTGGTTATTTGCATCATTTTAATAAACCACAGTAACTATAATGATATAAGAGGTACAATCTTGCATCAGGAGATATATTTATAGAATATCTTTTATTTATCATTTGTTAATGTTAACTAGTAAAGAAATAGTAATGTTAGTAGTAAAATTTTAAAGAAATCTTGTTAAGCTCCGTGAAATTATCGGAAATATTTATGTTTGTCAAAAAAGTATTTGGGATAGTATAATCGACAGCACAATTCCATAGCAAATTATATAAAAATAATAATGATTATAACAAAATTTTTCAAAATTATTTAAGTTATATGGTATTAGACTACCGGTAAGAACTTCATGTAGTGAAACTATAAGAGATAGATTTTTCCTATGGCTATACTTTTGCTTGTATTTTATTGCTTATATTGAGGGCAATTTATGAAAGAAATATTATGAGATTATTTATATAGTCATAGCTACACGAAAATAAATATAATATAATTATTGGAAGCCATGAACAACAATAGAGAGTGCAGACATAGGCTTCCAACTTATTAGTACATTGTTAATATAATTATGTCAAAATTATATTTAGAGATTAAGAATCTATATAAATGCAAAATATTTCGAAAAATATTCAGTCGCTATTAATTACGCTGCACTAATAGCTTAAAATCATGCCACAATTATTTACAAAGAATAAATACAAGAAATTTAAATTTTTAATACGAGTAGGAATGAAAAACCAAATTTTAATAAAGCAATGGCTAAAGCAGATATTCAGTTGTTTTATTATCTTCTTTATAGGAGGATTAGTTATTTGTAATGCTTCAAACGTAACTAATAATGATATTTCTAATTTAGTTTATGACATAGATTCCAAGCCATTCAATATTCCATATTCAGACTGGACCGAGAAATGGTGGCAATGGGCATATTCGATCCCACAAAATATTCACCCTGCATATGATGATACTGGGAAATTTTGTCAAGAGAGTCAGAAAAAACCTGTTTGGTTTTTCCCAGGAACATATCAACATTCAGTAACCCGTTATTGTGAAATTCCTTATGGTGTAGGAATCCTATTCCCTATACTAAATTCTGAATGTTCATTTGCTGAACATCCAGAAATGAAGACAAAAGAAGAATTAAGTATTTGTGCTAAACAAATTCAAGATACAATAATTCCAGAATTTGCGACGCTTAACAATGTAGAAATACCAAATCTGGAAAATTATCGTATTCAATCAAATATATTTAATCTTACAATTCCAGAAAATAATATTTTAGATTTACAACCACAGATAACTCAAGCTGTTTCTGACGGACTTTGGGTATTCTTAAAACCTTTAGAAGTTGGTAATTATGAACTTAAATTTAAAGGAGATGTTAAAAATATAAAATATAATGAAACAATTGACGATAGAGAAAAAGAAGAATTTGCTGGACCTGTAGGTTGGAATTATACTACCACTTACATATTAACGGTAAAATAAGATAAGAATTAAATATCACTTTAAAAAGAGAACTTATGTTAAATATCCTATAAAATGGCAACATATTATCTTTCAAACTAAATCGAATATATTATATCATTTCTTTAAGATTAGCTATTAGTTTTCGATAATATTATAATGAAATATGTGATTTTAATATACCATTTTAAATTATAGGCAACTTTAATGTGACCATAAGACATTAGCGAAAATAGAAGGTAGTAGAATAATACTCGATGAAAGATTTATTTAATCATTTTATATTTCTAAATTTAACCTGTTACTAATCTATAAAAACTAATCTATAAAAATTATTCATATAGAAAACTAATCTCGATATTGAAAAAATATTAGACCTTAGTAGTAATATTAAAAGAGTCTCAAAGGCGGTTGTCTCAACATCCAAAATTTTTTGCTGTCTGAAAGAGTTGCTTGCTGTATATCGTTTTTAGAATGGTCATATTGGAAATAAAGATTTAATGTTATAGGGGATTTGGATAAATCTGATTCACCAGGAGTATAATATATCAAGGATTGGCCTATATTACCATAAACAATGTTTCCTATATTAGATTTCCAGAATAGTCTAGGTTGAATTTGTATTCCATCTATACTATATTTTTTGTAGTTTGATCCAGTTATAATTATCGAGTCATCTGTAATTTTTTTTGCATTACTTTCTGCTGAAACCTTGATAATATCAGACGTAATCAAATAGCTTTTTAAAAAGTTTATAGAAAAAGGTGAAAGAGTATTATTTTTTGTAATATTAACAGCAGTAATTGAAAGATTACAAATTTTACAATTGTTCATTGATTTAACTAATAGATCATTACCTTCTTTTTTGCGTACTTGTGTTTTTTCAAGCTTAGTAGTAGTAGATATTGTATTATCAGAATTGAAATGAACATTAGAATTATAGTTATTTATACGACTACTATGTGAGTTATTGATAACATTTTGTTTGTCCATCTTATTTACAAACATCTTTATTCGAAAGGTTTGTTTTGCAAATTTTCTTAAAATAAAAATATCTACAGTAACAAGGAATTGGTATTCTTGTTTTTTGAAAATGTAAGAATCTAATTGCTTAACTGACAACTCGAGAAAGATTTTTTTATTTTTAAAATCTTTATTGTCATTGTTATTATTATTGTCATTGTCATTGTCGTTTTGTAATTGCGGATATAAAATTACAGAATCACCAGAATCTCGAGGAAAATATTCTGCATCCATTCCATTTCCTATTTTGAAAGCTCCGTTAGTTATACCACCTTTTATTTTCCATTTAATTTCAGTCTTTATAGGTAATTTAAAAATATGAAAGATATTATGTATACAATGTGTTTTAATAAAAATAAAACTTTCTAAATTCAGGGAAATAGGTATTGCATCTCTAATACTAAATTCTTGTTGATATAAATTAGAATCTGATATATCGACATCAACATATCTTTGAATATCGAAATCTAATGATAAATTGTTGTTAGTTTCATTTTTATTATTTT
>DATFCH010000090.1:0-2130 GCA_035253345.1 Nitrososphaeraceae archaeon | reverse complement strand
TATCTATAAAGCTTGGTTATCTATAATTACAATATAGATTTTGATGGATGGAACTCCAACAACTCAAGTAATATATGCTGACTTTATAGAGTTAACCCTTTTTTATTTGATATTTAATTAAAATAGAACTATTGGCTTTATCTTCCAAGGAAATTACATAATATTAGAAACCTATTTTTGTTTTTCTCATAGTCTTTTTAATAACCTCCTAGTAAACTTTATACTCTTTCTGATAATTCATGTCAGCCATTGTTGGTTATACAATTCATAGCAAAATAAAGAAGGAAAGATTAAGCACCTTATGGTATTTTCATAACAACATGAAAGCAAATAATACTGAGCTAAAAATTGTTCTATCAGAGAATTGCAGAAAAGATAGAAAATCAGAAGCAAGAGTTGCATTAGCAAGAAAGCTGCTTGTCATTATACATATCATGTAATTACAAGGAATGAATTGTACCTTTGTCATAGACAAGAAGTACAAATAAGAAAGATAAAGAATATGAATATATTATCAGGAAAATAAGTAGTTATGTAAAAAGAGAAGAAAAGAAGTCAAACACTATACTATCCTAGTTAGCGATATGAAAAATTACACACATAGCTGGATAAATATACATCTATTATAATAAAAGAAAGAATAAAAAAATAATACCAAAATTAGGAAATTAAAAAAAATTCATATGGATAAAGCTCTAACCACAGAAATAATTGTTAATCTAGACGTTTACATAACTGTTAAGGTAAGTCTAAAACGATATAACATTGAATGAATAAAGAAAACCTAGGTAAATGTTTGTCCATCAGCCATTTTCTAATAAATATTTTTATTAACAAGTTTAATTAATATGTTAACATGAAAGAATCTACAAAAGCCAATAAAATACTTTTAGCAAATGAGTTAGTTATTGGGCTATTTGTCTTTTTATTTTCGTTATATACTATAGGAGTAGTAGAAGGAGCACAACCCGACAATAAAGTGATAGATATTCCAGCAGAAGATGCACCACGTTATCTGGCATATGATCCATTAAATAAGAGGATGTATGTGACTAATTTTTTAAAACCTACTGTCTCAGTAATTGATACTACTACAAACACGGTAATAGGCAGTCCAATTTCAGTAACAGAAAGAGATGGAATTGGAGACATAGAATATGATCCAGTAAACAAGAGGATGTATGTTACTCAATTTCCGTATAATGTCTCAGTAATTGATACTACTACAAACACGGTAATAGGCAATCCAATTTCAGTAGGGGATCAACCGGTAGACAGAGTATCTATGCATATGGAATATGATCCAGTAAATAAGAAAATGTATGTAACTCATTCTAGTCTAAAAAGTGTTTCTTTAATTGATACTACTACAAACAAAGTAATAGGCAGTCCAATTCCAGTAAGAGATGGCCCTAGGGACATAGAATATGATCCAGTAAACAAGAGGATGTATGTGACTAATTTTTTCAATGGTACTGTAACCGTAATTGATACTACTACAAACACAGTAATAGGCAGTCCGATTAATGTAACAGATGGATCATCTAGAATAGAATATGATCCAGTAAATAAGAGGATGTATGTTGCTAACTTTTCAGGAAAAACTGTTTCTGTGATAAATGTTAGGTAATGAGATCTATCAATAGCACCATCATCTTTCCATATATTTTCTTATATCTCTCGAATATACATCCACGAGGTTAGGATCGGATTCAGGAGGGCTGATTATACTGGAAAAATACGGTTAGTTGGGCGTATTTATTCTCTCAACACCATTATTGTAAGGACTTCGAATTTTAATTGATTTCTATAAATATCATACTACTTATTTAATAATGACGTTATTAAGATATTTATTAGAGATAAATTCTATAATTTGCACTATTTCATATTAGAAATATCAAATAAAAAATATTAGATTATAATCTAAGAGTAATAGATGTATATCAATATCATTATTAAAAAATGATTTTGAAATTTATTTATTCCTTGTCGTGATCTTTATCATCATGTTTAAAGCCAAAGATAAATTCATCTACAACTCCTCTTAATGGTTGACCGTTAAAGTGTTGGTTTGTCTGTGCATCATCTATGTCTATGCTGATCGTATTGTATTTGTTTATTGTTATT
>DATFCH010000089.1:0-2264 GCA_035253345.1 Nitrososphaeraceae archaeon | reverse complement strand
AAATATCCTAATAGTAAATCAAATATATATTATTCAACTATGTGTATATTTATTATTTGGTGTTATCGGCTTGATAAATTCACCACATTTCTAAGAAATAGTATTTTATATCTTACTAATAGTTGCATTATAAAAAAAATGAATGACCTCTTCTAGCAAAAAACATACACGTGTTAGATCACAATTTCCTTTATTATTACATGATGATAATCAACACAAAAACTCAAATATGTTTTCTGAAATATCCGTTATATTTTCTATCAAATCCTTCTTGAAAGAAAAATACAGTCTATTGTTTCGATGTAGAAAATAATGCTTGAAGATACCATCTGCATTTTTTGTGTAAACTGTATATGTCTATTGTATTTGAGGTTATAAGAGATCTAAAAGATTTCTGCAAGAACATGTTCCTTTCATTTGAAAAATGTATTCTACTATAGTTCTATGATTTGGTTCAGTTACATTCCATAACCAAAGTGTTGATTTGATTTCTAATCGGAATAATAGTTTTCTTCTAAATAAATAGCTCATTCTTTTCTTTTAAAAGATTTAATAATTACCAAACTTTTGAAACCAATAATTAATAAATATGTACCTTATTTTTTCATCGAAAATTACCAATGTTTTTGAAATATTTCGTAACCTCAAGATAAGAAGTTACTAATAAAAAAGTACATATCAATACAATCATGATATGCCTAAAATCTCTAAGATAATCTGATGATATATAGAATAGAAATTGAAATATTTACAGCTAGATATCTTTGCTTAAATTAACAGTAGTAGCTAGAGTAATGGTCAAAATCTGTTAGCTTATCTTTAACGTTCTAATAATTTTTATCTACTTTTGTATTATTTAAGAAGTAAAAAATATGATTTTTTGATATATTAATGCGTCTAAAAAAAATGCTTCTTTTTAGTGAGGTAATTTGTATTTATGGTGATAGAATTATTGCTGTGCTGTTGCAATATTGTCATTAATCGTTATTAAACAAGTTTTTACCTCTCCTGATTTTATATTTCCTTCACATTGATTTTGTTGAGTGGCTATATAACCTTGGTCATTATTTATAGAAATTGAATATTTTCCATTAGGTATGGAAACAATTTTCATTTCATTTTCTGGAGGAGCTTTAAATGAAGGAGTATTAGATGCATCTGCCTCTATATCTAGTATAAAGTCAGAAGCAAGTTTTTTACCTCCGCTATCATTTATAATATTTGTTGCTAAGATAAGATAACCTGGATCTATCTGATTAGTTTTTGAAGGTATTGAAGGTGTTGTCATTGGTGGTATTTGTTCCTGAATTATTGATGGTATTTGTTGTGTACCTGTCTGTGGAGCTTGAGCCGGATCTTGAGCTGAAGATGGAGGATTACCTGGTGTTATTGTAAATTCATCCCATACTTTTCCTTCATTTGATATCATCTTACAGCTTATCTTCCCTTTATTAACATCACAATGTAAAGCTCCATTACTTTTGACATATTGCTTTGGTGGAGAACCAGATTCTCCTGAATCTTGATGTGGGTTAGCTCCTCCATTTCCTACAGTCACATATATAAAATCTGTTCCTGGAACTGCATTCATTCGAGCATAAAAGTGATTATGTCCTCCCAATATCATTCTAATTTTGTCATATTTTTTGAACACATCAAAATACCCTTTGTTGGCATCAGGTTTCAATGGATTTCCTGGTTTTGGTGTGAATATCGTTTTATGAGCAAAAGGTATGATGTGCTCTACAGTTGGATCTGCCTGTGCTTGTTCTAATAAAGGTTCAATAGTTGAAGGATTGTTAGTTTCAGTATTAAAAGCAACGAAGGCAACATTACTTACTTTGTAGATAAATTCCCATTTACCTTTATTGAGGGGCCATAAATTTAGGAAATCATCGTTTGGTTTATCATGATTACCAAGAGCTCCAATAACATTTAGATTTGTTATGGCATTCATATTATCGGACCACCATTGCTTAGCATTTCCATTATATGAGAAATCCCCTAGAATCAAAACAATTTCGGGATCATTTGCCGCCATGTTCTCATCGGTTTTAGTATTATCTCTAAAATCACCAGCTGCCGTGAAATGGAAAGGAGAACCGACAGGGAGATTGTCAGATTGTCCTCCTCCTCCACCATTCTGTGGTGGTGTTTGAGTAGGTGGTGGTGTTTGAGTAGGTGGTGGTGTTTGAGTAGGTGGTGGTGTTTGAGTAGGTGGTGGTGTTTGAGTAGGTGGTGGTGTTTGAGTAGGTGGTGGTGTT
>DATFCH010000088.1:0-7827 GCA_035253345.1 Nitrososphaeraceae archaeon | reverse complement strand
TATCTATATTTAATAGATTTTATATATAATGCAGCTGTTATATACGGTAGAACATGTAATGAGAGATTTTGATAATAATGATAATAATAATCCTTTATCCAATGAACATGTAATGTTATTGTATGAAGAGAAAAGTAAGCGTAATAATTTTATTATAGATATTTTTAATGAAGGATTAAAAAATGGTTGTTTATGTATTTACGCATCTGTAGATTTAGATAATTCTAAAGGTATTTCATTAATCGACAATTTATCTTCTAAAGTAATAAATTATGAAGAGAATATTCAGAATGAAAATTTTCAATTTATCAATTTTAAACCTTATTATGAATCAGCATTAAAAGGAGACTTGACACTATTTGAAAACTTAAAAACGGAATTAGAATATTTATCAAATAAGCGTCTCTCAGAAGGAAAGAAAGATAAAATACTAGTCTTTGCAGATGCCGCATGTAATTTATCTGAGACTAGGAATTTCAATGAGTGTATAGAATTAGAAAGATGGTGGCAACAAATTAATTTGGATTGGGCAAAAAATAACAAAAACATTACCGTTTTATGTCCTCATCCCAACCATGTCTTTAGGGATTCTGAACAAACCATAAAGAATAAAATTATTGGTTTACATGATATTACAATTAATATAGATAATAAAGACTCTTTCCAATATTTTTATAATTTAATTACTAACAAAATGAATTTCAATAATAAACAAATAATTGAAAAGATGAAAGATATAGAGTGTAATTTTCTTGAAGAACATAAGAATATCATCAACACATTTTATTCAGTCTATTCTAAAAAATTAGATAATATAGTTAGTGAGGATTTGAAAAATTCAAAGACTACTGAAGGATATTCTAATACTAGTATGAGTGAAATAAAGCCGAATAAAATTGATAATCAATCCATAAATTCTACAAGGATAATAAATGAGATTATAGATAACAATATGGATACTTTTCTTAAATCACTAGAGTTTGCGCGCAAATTTTACTTTGACGTTGTCCAAAGTTATTGTAATTACATAACAAAACTTAAACCTACATCTTAACTTTAATAATTATATTCACCACCAACGTCTTGATCTACTGAATAGAGGGTCATTGAGGCTCATGTATTGAGTTACATGTCCTCTAGTTTGGTTTTTCAGTCCAAAGAACTCCAAACAGAACCTCTAAATACATTTTAAAAATATAGTTAATATTTTTATTGTTATATTGCTTCAGTTAGGCACTATAAGAAACCTGTTGATTTGTGAATATAATCATTGAAAATTTGTTTTAAATTTTTTTACAGTATTAGCCATTATTTTTGAAACTCCTTTATATTTTTTTTTGATTTGATTTGTACATTGATAGTAGCATTCTTTCCATTAGTATTTAGCTTTTTTAACCTTTGATGAGTTATTCACCGATGAAAAAATAACCAAAACAATAATGAAAATTTAGAATCTGCAAAAAAACCAAAAAAAAATAATAGTAGCAGCAGCAGAATCTGATCCCTTAATCACTGGTCCTGCAGGAATTTTGAGAGAAGAATCAGTAAAAATATCAGTGAGTGATTCTAACGAAGCAGCTTAAATTTAATTAGAGCCACAAAAAGTAATAGAAATTTTGTAAGATAATATTAAAAAGTATTTTGTAACGTTAAAATAGTATATAATATTTTTATTTATTAATCAATTAGAAAACTATACTATATAATTCAAAGGTAACTTATTACTTAAGAAATGATAAGTCATTCCTAAAAAATTTATTTTATTACTAATATATTAGGTTGTAGTTGCTGCAGTAGTTGATGCAGCAGTGACTGTAGTGACTTTTGCTGCCATTTATTTTTATCTACTTTTAAACCAAAGTGAAGTTATTATATTATGACTGTTAGGAATGAATAAAAAATTAAATAAGCAATACCAATGTCCATACTGTTCTCAAACTTCAACTAGGAAATACAATATTGAAGTTCATATGCAGAGAAAGCATCTACAGGATCTTACTACTCCTTCTTATCCTCCTCTTTCTTCAAGATCTATTGCAAATCAATTTCCGTTAGTTAATGAGCATTCTAATCCGATAGATTTTGAGGTATCATCGTCCTCACCAACATCCAATTGGAAAAGATCTATGAACCTACCTGTACCTTCAGCCTCAGACTCTTTTCCAGATCAACCTGCTTTTAATTTTTATCATGATCCAGTTTTTTACTATATTAAATCGAAAGAGGAAGAGGAGAAGAGAAAAAAAGAGAATTCGAAAGAAGTTTTCAAAGAACATTAGCTGCATACTTAAAGACATTTGTTGTACCCTCGGTAAAATCACAAAATACACAGTTAGATTATGCTAGAAGAATAAGCAGCACAATATCCAACCCATATATACTTTTTAATCCAAGAAACATGCCAAAAGCCTATAAAATTTTTAAATGTAACAAATGTTTTAGACATACTTTTGAATCATTTTTTAATTTTCAGGAAATAGATTCATCTAATAAATTTGGTCATTCTTGTTATTTTTATCAACAACAACAACAACGACAACAACTACAACAAAATCACTATAAAGACAATTATAGTCAAATACAGATATCAAAATTACAAGAACTATTATTATCCGTTATTGATTATAGATTAAAGTCAGAAAATAAACTATTATTAAAAATGATTGTATTCCCAGATTATTTAATTGAGAATGCATTATTATTAAAAATATTGATATCTTTAATGGATTTAATGGATATAATAGAAACCGAAAAAGATCCATTAAGATGGCTATTTGAACTAGTAGAAAATGACGGTTTTGTTGATCTTGGAGAAATAGGTTCTGGACATTGGATACAGAGAGCATATGATTCCTATTCGACAAATGAAAAAGCTACAATATTAAAAAAGGAAGAATTAAAGCAATTCATAACTATAACAAAAGGAACTTTTGGATTAATCAAATTTAGAAAAGATAAAAAAATAATATACACATTTTGTTATCTTCCACTTGATAATGAAAAGACCACCAGACAAGACTTTGAAAAACAAGAAACTATCTCCTCCCATCGATTCTCAGAATCTACAGAACAGGAAGTAGTAGTAGCGGCAGAAGAAGAAAATCAACAAAGAGAGTCGGTAGCTCCATTAAGCCAAATAGATAAACAACATGTTGGTAGAAATTCAGACGATGCCATTCAAGAAGCTTTTGAACAGTATATAGAAGAGTTAAACTCAGATCCTGGTATACAACAAATAATAGCAAGCACAAAAACAGCTATTAAATCATATTTAACTACAGAAAAACCGATCAACTGGCCAATTACCAATGCTAGTACTACAAATGATGTCAATTCTAAAAATATGAATGTAGATATCTCTACAAGTAAAGAGGATATTCTAGAGTAAAAAGAATGGACACATAATAATACTGCTGCTAATCCTGACCTAAATTCTATTGTAGTCTTCAAACGCTGTAATAGATGAAAAAGAAAAAAGAAGTTATCTCAAATACACATAGCAATTGATATCAAAAGGAAGAATATCATTTCATTAGATGTTACTAGTCAACAAGTAAGTGATTCTCAAGTATTACCTATATTGACAGAGGATATAATAATAAAGCAGAATTAAATGTTAAATATAATAATTGCAGATGGTCACTATGACAATAACAATAATATTCAGTATCTATCATTTAATGGAATCAAACCAGTAATTAAGATTAGAAAGAATGCTAGAATCAGAAATGATAATCACTATCTCATAAACAAGATAGTACAAGTACAGAAAAACAATTTACAACAATGGTGGAAGGACAGCGTCAGCTATTTCAAGAGATGATTGTAGAAACTATCTTCTCTTGTATCAAAAGAATGTTTGGTAGAGAATATGTTACTGTTGTTAAATAAGACAAATATTACAAAGGAAATAATGCTGAAAGCATAATTATATAATTTGTTTTACTTAATAACGGTTACATAATTATCAGTATCATTATACTATATTGATTATTTAGATAAGTTGTGTAATAAAGCATAAATTGATAGAATCCAAATTAACAAGATAAACACAGTTGGTATTAGGAAATATATTCTGTTAGTCATTCTTTGAGATCATACACATCCATGCAGACATAAGCTTTGAATACTAATCATACCTTAGAACAACAACTTTGACTTGATATGACTTTACTATAGTGATCTGAAAAATAGAAGACATAGGCTAAATGTATCAAGGTTTGCAGTTCTTCAAGAATACATGTTACAAGAGTAAATCTAACTCTTGTTGATGATTTATTATTGTTTTATGAAGTTTGCTACTCTTTTGATGTAATATCATCTAGTTACTGGCCGAAGTTCAATGAATAAGTAACTATATAGCTTGCTTAAGAATGAGTTAATAAATAATTTTATATTTTAAAGTTCTGTTAATATCAAGGATAAAATAAATTAGAAAGGATTAGTATTATTGCTCGGTAGAGGATCAACCTCTTTCATAGATTTATGTATCATTACGACGAAAACTAACATAGCCGCTACTATAAACCAACCAGATAAGCCTAAGAAATATGTGAATATCTGATGTGAAGAGCTCTGAATATGCCATAAAGAAAAAGAATAGGATGAAGACGATGATTGTATTAGAAAAAAATCTCCAACTGCACGAATACTTAATGATATAATGGTTAAAATCAAAGGAATTTTATTGAAATTAGTAAAATAAATTGTTTTTCCAATTATTGGTGGAAGCATAAGTGGCAAATATAATGTGATAGTAAGTCCTATGAATCCTATGGCAATACTGTGAATTACAAAGTCATAAAGAACAAAGTATTGACCAACTAAATTAAATAAAATGGCCATAGCTATGCCTATGAAAAGGAACAAAAATGCTATTTTAATATGAATAACTGTAAAGTTATAACGAGCTTTCTTCTCACCCTTAATGAGACGTTGAATATTTCTGTTATCAAATCCTCCAAATGCGTAAATAGCATTGGCAAATATCAATGCGGATGCAAACAATGTAACGTTAAATATTATTGAAAGTAATAATGCCATGTCAATAAATAACACGGATGCGAGACCTGAAATAATAGAAATAGAAATGAAAAATAGTGAAACAATAGCTGAGTTTTTCCTCGGTCTTATGAATCCAAGAAAAGATGGGAGTGTCTTGTACTCAATTTCAAAAATCATAAGTATTGGGAAAAGTAGCCATAACTGAATATAAGTTAGTGAATTGGCATAGACGTATCCTGATAGATCAATCAAATTTACAATTATCAAAGTAACTAGACAAAGAGTGATAAAAAAATCTGATAACCCTAAGAGCTTTGGTCTAACCCTTAATGTCCAGAATATTATCATTACAAAGATAACTATTCCAGAAATTCTTGAAATCATGATCCATATTGACAAATTTTTGTCGTCGTTATCAACAACTGTGTGTATGACTTGAAAAATCAAAGATGCAAGAATTAGAAGGAAAGAAACGTATGCAAGCTTTGTAGATGCAAGCTGTATGTTTCTGAATCTTGGGACTATCATATAACCTATTCCCATTATAAGCAACGTTAGAAAACCATCCATTTGCAGCATTTTATGAAGTTGAAATGTGCCATGAAACCATTGTAAGAGACCTGTGTCTAATATCGACATCATCCATATTGATCCAATAGATGATCCTGTGAATAGAAGGATTACAGATGTAACTATAAATGGTTTACTTACAGAACTGTAATTGATATTATTTCCCAAACCCTGGTTCTCTTGAGAGTTTTTGTTTCAGATCTATATTATACTTACAAAAATCAAGAATACAAATGATATCTAATTGAAGACTTTGTATTACAGTCCTGATTCAAATATCAATTTATTGCATTTTCTCATTATAATCTTCTTTTATATCGGTATATTTTTCTTTGTTGGTTGTTTTCAGATTATTGAATTGCTGCATTTGTTGAGGTTGGTCTTTTGTTACTACATTTTTTAATATTAGATTTTCTGCTTTTAATATATCAATTTGAATTTTTGTAAGAGCATTCAATGATTTATCTAAATTTGATTTATCTATAGCTTTAATAGCTTTGTCGATTTTATTTAGAAACTTAGTAGGAGGAGATGTTTCTAATAGTAACAATTCTGTTTCTACATCTCTAACATTTTTTAATGCATCATCGAGATTACCATTAGCTATTGCTACCTGTGCATTCTGCAAGTTGTTCATTAACTCAACTATATCTGTTTCTTTTAATGCCTGAGCAATAAGATTTGTATTTTGATTTGGCTGTTGTTGAGATTTCTGTTGGTTAGTAGATAATGATGATGATGATGATGACGATGATGATGGGTTGGTTTGAGCTTGTACGTTATCGAACAATGACATAATAGAGAAGAGAGTAAGTGGAATTATTAAATACGTAACTATATCGCGATATTTCATTTAAAACAGTATAATAGAGATAATTTATATGACTTGTGAAGAAAATCTAATATAGAATAGCACATAAAATTATCTATAATATTCTTATAATATTGTTTTAAATTATTTTATATTATAATACAGTAAATTACAACGTTAAAAATCCAATTGATTATTTATACTATTACTAACAATGTAGATGGCTGAATCTATAGTTATTTCTCATTTTTTATTTTAAACTGATGTTTTCAATCTATAAATTACATCTAATTGTTATTTAATTTAGTAAATATGTTTTGGGTAGAAAGAGGGAAAGAAAGTATAATTCCAAAAAGAATCTTCATAGAATAATGAGAATAAAGAAATAAGAAGAAATTTTCTGCAACAACAACCACAGATTAAAATATTTAGTTGTTTTAATTGTGGATATCATTTGTAAGGATATCCACCAGATAGCGGTTTCCTTTATGCATATCTGAGTCCATGTTCAGATACCGATATTTACAACCTCATCATAATCATAAATAACCCTATGAATGTGTAAATTGAACTCGTGTAGACTATCTTTATTGGTGTCAAGGACATTACCAATCAATCTTATATAAAAAATCATTGCTCGTTATTTTTCTTGATTGGTATTATTATTATTATTATTATTATTATTATTAGTATTATTATTATTATTATTATTATTATTATTATGATTAGTCCAATATTTATTGAGCGATTTTATTATATTCTCGATAATGAAGTCAAATTAGATATTTCTCTGAAACAATACTCTCTCAACACCTAATAATTCTTTGATTTCCGGTCAAAGTTCTTGCTATTAACTAAATTACAAATGAATCCTTAATACCAAGACAATATCATATCCTCAACAACATTTGTCTTCGGAAGAAAAGATCAGCCATAGATTAACACTAAAATATCTGATTTTCTCAATAATAATTGCTATAATCATTGCAAATGTTATTGTAATATTTTCAGAAGAACACAGCAAGCATTCTGTTTCTCTTTGGACATTAAATATAACTGCAGCTATTGCTTCAATCTTATCTATTGTTACTATCTGTAGATATGGAATTCATGGCCTTCATGGTAAATCATATTTGTTTCTTGCTCTAGGTATTATCTCATGGTTTTCTGCAGATTTTACACTTTTATATAATTATTATGCATTGGGAATAGAAGAACAAAGACTTGTAACTATTACAGATGCTTTATGGTTTGCTGGATATGTATTTCTTGCTTTCCATTTATTTATAATAATACGCTCTTTACATATTAAAATAAAATCTAAACTTGTTATTGTAGTATCAATAATTACAGTGCTTTTTATTAGTTATAATTTATTTAAAATTCTTTCTTATAATTCTGATATTGAAGATGATTTTATAGCCATTATAGTAACTCTTTTG
>DATFCH010000087.1:0-3448 GCA_035253345.1 Nitrososphaeraceae archaeon | reverse complement strand
CAAAAGATCAAACTATAATACTAGTAATAATAAAGTTAGGAATTGACAAGATCATACAAAAAAAGATTTCCATATCTAGTAAAGGAAAAAGTGTTGTTGTTGATATTATAATATATGGATTAAGATATATATCAAACAAATATGCAAGGCCTAATGTAACAAAAGACAACACTACAGTCAGTATGATTATAATAGATACATTTAATATTTGTCCCATTTGAAGGCACTATATCTCCTTTTTCAATAAATAAACTAAATTTACGATTTCCATGCAATATCCGTTATTTGTAACCTTTTATTTATTGTTCTGCTTAATACAAAGAGGAGATCTGAAAGTCTGTTCAGGTATACAAGAACTAAATTGTTAACCATCGTCGCCTCTTCCAAAGATAATTTTGCAACATTTGTTTCTGCTCTTCTTGCAATACTTCTGGCAATATGAAGATTAGAGGATTCAATACTACCTCCGGGTAGGATAAAATATGTAATTGGAGATAATTCTTTTTCATAGTTATCAATATCATTTTCCAGTACTGTAATCATATTAGGTTGAACTCTTAAAGAGGAAGATTTGGAAAGATCGGGATCAGCTAAATCAGAGCCAATAACAAATAACTCATTTTGAATTCTACTAAGGGTGGCTACAATATCGGAAAATGATGTTATTGTAGAAGAAGATGATGATGATGAAGTTTTAGATTTTGATAAAAGAGATAATGATAAACCAACATATGAATTGAGTTCGTCTACTGAACCATAAGCAATTATTCTATTATCGCTTTTTGAAATTCGTTTTCCGCCAATTAGACCTGTTAAACCTTTATCTCCAGTTTTTGTATATATTTTCATATACTACAATTTAACATCCAGGGAGATAATATACTATAGATAATTTAACGAATATATTAATAAGAATGGACTTCTGCTTTGTGCTCCCTTAAATATTTCTTCTTTTTGAACCTTTCGTTGCATTTGTCGCATTTAAATGGTTGATCGAATTCCAAGAGAAATCGTTGTTTTCTCTCTTCGGGAGTTTCGACTACCTGATTGGGTTCAGGATTAGTAGAATTATTCATATATTTTCTCCTAAAAAATAATTTATAAAGTTTATTTACTTTTAGAAGAATAGTTATATTAGATTGATTATTAAAAAAATTATATAGTAGTTTTCTTACAAATTGTGTTTTGTTAAATCTGACTAATACTTACAAAATAGAATATATATTGATCTTATTTAAGTTATTATTCAATGCCGTCGTAGCTCAGCCTGGGAGAGCACTCGACTTGATTTAACTAGCTTAATCAAGGGTGTAGCTGAAGACCGAGCTGTCGTGAGCTCAAATCTCACCGGCGGCATTTAACTCCCATCTAATATCGTTCATATTCCAGATATTGCTATTATAACATGGTAGTGCACTTTAATTTTAGATCGATGCAATTGATTAATTTTGAATGATAGGAAATTAATAAATAAATAATTAGATGGTAATAAGGTTTAAAATGTAAAATAAATTAGAATGACGCGAGAGAACAATATAAAAGAATTTTCTAGTGCATTTATTATCCCCCATTATCCAGCTGAATATGAACAAGAAACAGATAGAAAAAAGCTTTTAATCGCAGATACAATAGATGGATTATTTTCACAAACTGATCAAGATTGGTGTGCAATTATTGTAGTAGATATGAAGCCCGATGAAAAAACCAAAGACTATTTAATTCAGTTAAAACAAAAATACTTTCCAAAAATTGATGTCATTTTTCTAGAACGAAATGTGGGTGCGGGTATAAGTAGAAATGTAGGAGTTCTTAAAGCATTAGAACGCGGTCATTCTATAATACTTTTTAATGACTCGGACGATATATCTCATCCAAAAAGATTAGAAGTTGTTAAAAAAATACTTATAGAGAACCCTAGCATTGATGTAGTTTATTCTACGTTTGAAGTAATTGATGAAAATAATAAAACAATACCTGTTGAAAATATTTCTTCACCTATTTTAGAAATCTTGGAATCTCATTTACAAGCTCCATTAGAAGGAGAGAATATTTGGGTAAAAATGGGTACAGAAACTGGCATTACGAATATTACTTCTTCTACAGCAGTACGTATAAAATTTGCCTATCAATGTCCTTTCCCTAATGAAAAAGCATCAGAGGATTTTCATACCTGGATGAGAATGTCAGCTTTTGGAGCTAATTTTAAATATACTCCATTAATCCCTACTAAATACAGAATACCAAGTTTTAAAAAATATCAGGCTTCAAGAATAAGAATAGGACTAAATAATTTTAATCGAATAAAAGCAAGAGTAGATAGCGATGCTTTTTCTAAAGCTATTGAAATAGCCCTATCAAGGAATATTATAAAACCGGAAGAAATACCCGAGCTGCAAGCAAAATTTTATAAAAGATTGGCAAAATCAATGAAACGAGAAATGGAAAGTGAATTGGTGAATGAACTTTTAAATAAAGCTGCACAAGCCGAATACGAAAGTTTTGTATATCTTAACAAACAACTTGTCTATAATTATTAGTATTAAGTAGGAAGTAATAAAATCAATCATAGAAGATACAGATAAATAGTCCTGTTAAGTTAGGATTATTTCACCTCCAATTTTGAATAGAATGGTATTTCTGATTTTTGCATTATATAGATAAACAAATAGATTGATCCAATTATATACATGTTGTAGATTACAGTCTCTATTTTTGTTATTAATACAAGGATAATAATCATCAAATGCTTCAGTTCTATCCTTAAAATACTGCATTACTCTTTCTATCAAACTTTTTTCTAAAGAAGAATGTAAATGATGTTTCAAATGTAAAAAGTTGCAAGCCTGTGGATACCATGTTCCACCATCGGTATAAACTGTATGTCTACCATACTTCTCAACAAGAGATCTAATAAAATTCTCTGCTACAAACATATTTCTTTCTTGTGAAATGTGTATTCCAAGTATAGATTTGTGAACTGGTTCAATACATAACCATAGCCAAAAATTTTGGTTACCAATTTGAATAACAGTTTCATCTATAATGAATGCCGACACTCTCTTTCTTTTGCTATAAATCTGGTATGAACCAAATCTTTGTATCCAATCCCAGACAGCAACGTGACTTCTTTGTTGATCCTTGAAAGGTTCCAATGCATTAGACGTATTTCTTAAACTCAAGCCAAGAAAGTACAAATACAGAGAATACATAACTATGATGGTGGATGTTCTATTTCTTTCAAATAATCTAATGACCAATAGATTAAACATAGGACATTCACAGCTAAAACTATTTTCTTAAATTAACACAGCCATAATACTAAAGTGAAAGTTATCAAGAAATGGAATGGAATTAGGGTTCCTATTACAAAAGAGTTTATAGAAGAATTCAGAACTTGGTTAATCCAGAAAAAGATAGATTTACAGAAACAGAGACAAAAAATAAGTAT
>DATFCH010000086.1:0-2186 GCA_035253345.1 Nitrososphaeraceae archaeon | reverse complement strand
TTACTTCAATAACTCTCTTATAGTCTAATCTCTTTTAAGAATGTTAGACACTGTCTACAGAAACATCAATAAAGTTACTGTTGAGTAGTCTGGTACTAGCTGACTTGTGCAAGAGGTTGTACCAATTTACAAACGATGGGTAACGAGAGGCCAATCAATGTGGCCTCTCGTATTTAAAAATTCGTATATGCTAAATCTTTAAAAACGGTTGTTCTATGAAATTTTTTGAAATTTAAATCAAAATAAATAAAGATAATATCAATAAGAATTATTAACATTGTGATACAAATTACAGATATTTAGTTAGTTAATGACTGTTAATAATGATAAAAATAATAAAAATAATAAATCATATTGCGTTTCGGTAAAAAATCTTGTTAAAACATATGGTTCTAATAATTCAAAAAGAAATGTTATAGATGATATTTCATTTGATATAGGTTATGGAACAGTTTTTGGATTCTTAGGCCCGAATGGGGCTGGAAAAACTACAACAATAAAAATTCTAACTGGAATTTTACAACCTACTAATGGGTCCATAAAAATACTTGATAAAGATATATCCAAAAATAATAACTTTAATGAAGTCAAAAAAAGGATAGGTGTAATTACCCAAAATCCTTGTTTTGAATCAAATTTAACGGTTGAGCGATCTATGGAATTGTATGGTTACCTCTGGGGATTGAGTGGAAATAAAAATAAGGATAAAGTTAGGGAATTATTAGATATATTTGAATTAAAATCTTTGAAGGATACACGTAATGAAGATTTATCAATTGGTCAAAGACGCCGTGTGCAGATTGCCAGGGAATTTTTACATGAAATGGATCTTTTATTCTTGGATGAGCCTACAGTTGGACTAGATCCTAGTGCTAGAAGGAACCTTTTAAATTATATAAAAAAACAGGTAGAGCTTGGTTTAACAGTCTTCTTTACAACACATATTATGGAAGAAGTAGAATACTTGTGTGACCAGATATGTATTATTAATAAAGGAAAAATTATAGAGTTTAATACTCCTAATCTTTTGAAACAAAAATATGGATCAACAAAAAAGATCGATATTACATTACATCCTCCGGTTTCAAAGAATATATATGATTATTTTCAAAAACTCTCTTCGAATTCCATCGATGTTCAGAATATTGAGAATACTGAAAATACATTTTCAATCACATCTAATAATCCACAACATATTCTATTACCAACAGTAAATTATCTATTCCAAAATAAAATACAAATAGAAAACATTGCTATCAATGATCCTTCTATTGAGGACGTTTTTCTAAAAGCATTAAAAAATAATAATGAATCCTAAATTCTGACTTTATACATGGAGAGAGTAGCAATCAAAAATGCTGTTAAAGATATTGTAATCAATACCGCAGCTTTGATATTTGTAAATGTATCCACTGCAGAGAACATACCTTCCCTTATGATATCAGAAATATATGTTAATGGATTTATGTAAAAAGCATATTGCATTGATTCAGTTAGACCATTAGGTGGATAAAAAGCAGAACTTGCAAAAGCAAAAAATAAAAAAACACTATTTATAATTACAGTAAAGCCTTCATTGCTTTTGAGCCTCGTTGAAATAATAATAGCTAGTGAACCAAAGAATACCGAACCAACTATTAAAGCAAAAATAAGATAGATGACGCTGGTTATATTGATAGTAATATTTCCTGCAACTATAGGGAGACCTGCAACCAGAATTATCGCGGCACTTGCCAAACCCATGATTATTATGGTCATTATGGTGCTTGCAATGTACTGTAGTTTCGAATATGGCATCACTAAGATCTGCTGCAACATTCCATTTCTTTTATCGTTCCAAATTATGGTACCAGCTACAGTACTGCTATTCATCACGTTAAATCCCATCATGCCTACAGCAAGGAATACATTGTAAGAGATAGTTTTGCCACCTATGATAATCTCATTTTCATTGATTAATGAAGAATAAGCGTAACCTGCTACAAATATGTATACAAGGGGAAATAATATTTGCCAAATTAAAAAAATTTTATCAACTACAGCTACTATATTTCTATACGTTAAAGTGACAACAGCAGAAAGCATTCGATACTTCTCTAACAATAAAATATAATTGGTTCAATATTAAATAACCTTGAAGATAAGAGATACTCTATATTTTATACTTTAGAAAAATTTAGAAGTTC
>DATFCH010000085.1:0-2798 GCA_035253345.1 Nitrososphaeraceae archaeon | reverse complement strand
TTATTTAGATAATAGAACATATTTTAAAAGTTGTAGTATTCATCACATTTAAATAATCGCTGTGTTTATAAAATGCTACATCGACCAAACCGAAGGGGAACAATTTACCCATGGTCTCGGGTATTGAGCAGATATCCGGGGCCATAATGATCTTTAATATTTATTGATTTACTATTTTGGCTATTTCTTTTCCCATAATATGCTAGTATACAACATCTCTGGTACTAATTTTTTAAATGGTACTCCTGAACCGTCATAGAATTTTGTAAACCATTCGTACAAATGAAGTCTAAGAGCCTGTATATAGACTAGAAGTCCTTCTATCATCATAACACCGAGGTTTCCCATTATAGCGACTACAATTCCAACTGCAAAGTTACCGGTAGAGAGAAAGAATTCTACTCCGTTATTTGCTGTTCCCATTAAAGCAACATGCACAAGCAGCATAATTCCAATTCTAGTATAACTGATGGTATTAGCAAATAACTCTACTAATCTAATTAACATAACTTCAATGACCGTCATAAACAATTCTTCGTTTACATTTCCATGAACTTCCAATTTACCGAGTTTAACCCCTAAAGGAACTGCAATTATTTGTAATACCATAGTTATCATTAGTATCAAAAATGAAATTTTTGTAACTATTTCAACAGTAACCCAATCCCCAGCAATATTTGAAAAGAATGGGGCTGGATTTTGATCTGTATACATCTCTAGAACTTTATAGTTCGCACCAACGGCAGCTAGCATAAGAGAAATGATTGCTAGATACATTATTAGGGTAGGTAAACGATTAGTAAGTACTTCATATTTTTTGCCTTGTTTTATTCCTTTATATATAGAAAATGCGAAAGCACTCACCAAATGTGTAATACCTATATTGATTGAAAAGGTGAGAATAGTAAGGACAGTTTCCTCTGAAAATTCTGCTGCATTTAATATTCCTATAAATCCTAATGATCTTAAAAATTCACCACCAGGAACTTCAAGGATATGAAATCCAAAAGCCTCTCCTACTATTAATCCTACAACTACCGCAGATATGCCCGATGCTAGTATCAAAGTACCCCATTTTTTTAGATTGCCTGTTCCACGAATTCTAAATGCAGTTCCAAGAAGAGCTAATAGCGCACCTTGACCAGCATCACCAAACATCAGTCCATAAAATATAGGAAATATAAATGCAATCATTGTAGTAGGATCTATTTCATTGGATTTAGGCTGACCTTGGGTAAGTGTTATTGGTTCAAAAGCCCTAAAGTATCGGCCATTAGCGAATAATGTTGGTTCTTGGTTCTCTTTAGATTGCTGAGTATCGTCATCGTGGACTCCCTCTTTTTGCTCTCCTTGGGGAAATATTTTTCGACTTTTATGTTCTACTATAGTTATCCATTTTTCATGTAATTTCTTGAAGCTTTCTGCCATAACTGTTGGAATATAGCCTTGGATAATAGCAAAATTCTTTAAACCTGCGGGTTTTCTAAAAGTTTCTAAAATTTCTCGCGCAAGCTGTGAAGATTCTCTCAAATAAAGAATTTTTGAAGAGTTTTGTTTGTTTAGCTTCAAAATAGTAGAATCAATCTCTTTTTTCTTAATAGTTAATTCTTTAATACGTAATGTCAGATGTTGGAATGCTTCATTAGGATTTTGGGAAAAAGTACTAGGTATAGTTATTTGAGAAATATCGAAACTACGCATCACTTTGCCTATCTTATCGGCTTCGTCAATATTACCAAAGAGAAACAATGCAGAATTAACATCATTCAGTTTTAGGTGGAAAAGAGAGCCATTTAAAATAGAACGTTGAATCTCGGGTAAATCTTTATTTTTAATAATGAACATATTTTGGTATAATAGCTTACTTTTGTTAATTTTAGACAAATCAAGTTTTAGATTGGAAACTACAGCAAGAGTATCTTTTAATGTATTATATTCATCAAGTTGTCTATTTACAAAATCTCGTTCTTCAATAATTTTTGAAGTTTCGGTAATCAATGTCTTTGAATCATCTTCTAATTTAGTGATCAGGTGATCAATTTCTGAAATTTGTAGTTCTTTTTTATTCTTTGGAGTGCCCTTCATAAGAGCGTTCATAATACCTATGTCTGTTTTAATTTCAAGTTCACGTACAATTTCATCAATATTCTGAAATAATTTTTGTGATCGTAAATGTAGTTGATCCAAATTAGGGTCAGAAAATTCAGAATTGGAACTTATAGGATGAAACCACTCAAACTGAGCCAGTTTACTAGCAACTGTTGAAGATTCATTCCTAGGAAGAATTAAAGTAACCTTAGCGAGCTGAGCTAAGCCCATATTAAAATTTGGAGAACAATACTACTTAAAATCTTATCTATTGCATATAGAAAATTAAAATAAAAAAATGAAAGATCAATCACAATATTGGTATTCATAATTTCAGATCAACAAATACAGTAAATTTCCAATTCATTATACTTTTCTTTTACATCCAACATAAAAAGAGTATTTTCATAAATAAGTAACCATTTCTTTACTCCTAGAACTGATAATTTTCTAATTAATATCTTATTATCAATTATTGTTCGTAAATATGCGATTTTAGGAACATCTATCACATTGAAAAGTAAATTGGATAGGTTTATTCCTGGATTGCCACTTTGAATATTTACGATGATAGATTTTTTATAAGGAATGTAACTTTCTCTTGTTTCAATTTTTTCTAAATTTCTCATAGTTTTAAAAAAAAGAATTTTACTAGTGGAATTTTGTTTGAGATTGATTGAGAGTATTCATCATAATAATAGTTCAAAAAA
>DATFCH010000084.1:0-2519 GCA_035253345.1 Nitrososphaeraceae archaeon | reverse complement strand
TTTTCAATATCATTTATATAATAAATAAAATATCATTATATCATTAGTTAATGGTATGTCAATTCAACTACAAAAATTATCCTTAAAAGCAAAGTTATTCCGAGGACTAGGAGATGTTACAAGGCTTTCTATACTTGAAGTGTTACGGAAAGGTGAAAGAACAACATCTGAAATAGTAAAAGAAATAGAACAAAGTCAATCGAATGTATCAAATCATTTAGCATGTCTATTAGATTGTGGTTTGGTTGCTAATAGGAGGGAGAAAAAAAATATCTTTTACAGATTAAACAATAAAAAAGTAGCAAAGCTATTGGAAGAAGGCGATGATGTTTTATCTGAAAATATTCATGGACTCTATCATTGTGTAAACTATAATGAACAACAATCCCTTCGACCAACTAAAATAATTCAAAATGAATAACAAAATAAGAAATCTTCCAGTTACTAACAGAAAAGAAGATAAAATAGAAAGTAAAAAAAATATTGTTAGTGAAATTGAAGATGGCGGTTGTGGGTGTTGTGCATGTGAAACACCATTATCTTCTCCATCAGCAGCAAACTCTGAATTAGATATGTCTAATTCAGATGAAATAGAAAGAAAAAATGAAAAGCAGAATAATAAGGAAGCTAAAACACTCATAATAATAGGACTTGCTTTAACTATTCCATTAGTAATAACAGAATTATTAGAATTTTATCATATTTTAGGTGATAGCATTATAATTGACTATTTTCTATTATCATTAGCTACTCCTGTTCAGATTTTATTAGGTCGACCATTTTATAATAGATTTTTTAATTCCCTTAAAAAAAGAAGTGGATTTACTATAGACACGTTAGTAGTTTTAAGTACCACTGTTGCTTATGTTTACAGTATCATTTCTATATTTACTAATCAAGATGTAAGATTCTTTGAAGCATCTGCTTCTGTATTGACAATATTCACAATTGGAGAATATGTTGAAAGCAGAGTTTTAAAAACTACTTCTGAATCTATAAAAAGACTTCTTGCTTTAAAACCTAAAACCGCAATAATAATCAAATGTAATGGAAACCAAGAAACAGTGAATGTTGATAGCATTGTTACTGGGGATATTTTTGTTGTAAAGCCTGGAGAAAATGTTGCAACTGATGGTGTAATAGTGTATGGGGAATCTTCAATAGATGAATCCATGATTACAGGTGAATCGATTTTAATAGATAAAAGAATTGACGATAAGGTTATTGGTGGAACTATAAATAAAAATGGCTATCTTCATGTTAGAGCAACAAACGTTGGAAGTCAAACTGTATTATCGAATATAATTGAAATGGTCAAAAAGTCAAGAACAAACAAACCTTCAATTCAGAGAATTGCAGATAGATGTGCAAAATATTTTATTCCTGTTGTATTTACTATTGCTTTTGTATCTTCGATTTATTGGCTGTTAGTAGGACAGATGCCTATCCAATTTGTTATAACTGTTTTTGCAACAGTTCTTGTCGTTTCTTGTCCTTGTGCATTAGGTATTGCAACACCTATGGTAGTTTCTTTAGGAATTGGTAAGGCAGCAAGTCAAGGTATTCTAATCAAAGGAGGAAAATATCTTGAGAAATTAGCATCAGTAGATACAGTAGTATTTGATAAAACAGGAACTCTTACTAAGGGTAAACTTGAAGTTACAGATATAATTCCTACTGATAGTTATGATGAATGTTACGTATTACAATTAGCATCATCTGCAGAAATTAAATCAGAACATCCAATAGCACAAGCAATAGTAAAAAAGGCATCTGAAAGAAAAATATCGCTTCTTGAAGTTCATGAATTTAATACAATAATAGGACACGGCATTGTAGCAAAATATCAACAACAGAGAATATCAGTTTTCAGTCCAAGAATTAATAACAATAAAAATAGCGACTTGATCCAAACTACAATTAGCAAAAAATTTCTATCAAAGATACTTGAATTGGAATCAGAAGGGAAAACAGTAATTACTGTATTTGCAGAAGACAAACTAGTAGGACTAATAGCAGTTGCAGATACAATAAGAGAGAATGCAATACATATAGTTAAACAAATTCATTCAATGGGAAAAGATATAATTCTTTTAAGTGGAGATAATCAAAGGACAGCTAATTCCATTGCTCAACGATTGGGTATAGTGAATGTTTTGGCAGAAGTATTACCAAACGAAAAGGGTAACAAAATAATAGATCTGCAAAACCAAAAAAAAGTGGTTGCAATGGTAGGTGATGGTATTAATGATGCCCCGGCATTAACTCAAGCAGATATTGGAATTGCAATGCGTTCAGGAACAGATATTGCGATGGATGCAGGACATTTAATACTTACGAAAAGCGATTTATCTGATATTGTTTATGCTTTTAAATTAGCAAATTATTCATTAAAGAAAATTAAACAGAATCTTACAATATCTTTCGTATATAATTCTATAACTATCCCAATAGCCGCAGGAATATTATATGGAATCACTAATTCCTTGATATTGACTCCTGCATTAGCAGCAATAGGC
>DATFCH010000083.1:0-17137 GCA_035253345.1 Nitrososphaeraceae archaeon | reverse complement strand
TTGATATTTATTTTTAAATCAATAGAATGCTTTAAAATTTAAATAAATCAACTTTTTTATTTTTCAGAAATTTTTACACATGTGATATTTAATTAAATTATCAATTTGGATAATTAGTTATGACTATAGATAATAAATAATATCATAGTATCAGTGTATTATAATAAATATGTCAATTCATGAATTTCTTCTTCCTGATGAAAATATTAGATTTCATAGTAAAACAGACGTAAAATATGGCGAAAAAAAATATAACGTTCTGATTACAGATATGAGAATTATCTTATATGCACAAAGAGGACATATTTTAAAAACTGATGACGTTATTAGTGAACGTTTAGATAAATTACGTGAGATAAAATACTGTGAAAAGGGATTAGTATTTAGGAGCGCAAAAATTTCAATTCAATCAAATATTAATCTTGATATCGTTGGATCATGTACAGAATTAAAACAGTTATTTAACAATTTACAAGTTATCATTCAATAACATTTAGCAAATTTTATTATTGATAATAATAGATTTGTTCCTTCGAAAGGATAAATAACTATCCTTGGGCAATTAGAATGAAAAAATTTACTTATTCAAATTAAATATCATCAATATTCAATATAATTTTTATAATTATTATTATTGATTTTCACAAACATTTGATAATATTATACTCATAACATTTTGCTTTCTAAATCAAATAAATTTTTTATATTTTTCTATAATTCAAAGTTTTATTTTGTATGTGTCGAGTTTCTAATTTTACTTGTATTATCAATACTATTATAAGAAAATAAATTTTGAATATCTTTAATACATGGGTTTAAAATTTACTGGAGAGATAACCGACCCTATCCATAAATATATTCGTTTTACAGAAGTAGAAAAAAAATTAATAGACACTGAAGTTTTTCAGAGATTGCGAAAAATACGACAGCTTGCTGGTGCTCACTTAGTATATCCAAGTGCTCAGCATACTCGCTTCGAACATTCTATCGGAGTTATGCACTTAGTGGGTCTGGCAGCCCAGACTCTTCTGGACAAAGGCTATATTAACCATAACGAAGATGTAGAAAGTTTACGAATAGCTGCATTATTACATGATATTGGTCATGGACCTTTTTCTCATCTTTTTGAAGAGGTGCTTATGCAGAATACATCAAAGAAAAAAATGAATCATGAAATAATCGGAAAACGAGTCATTAAAGAATCAATAATTCTTGACATTTTAGGAGAATATGGTTATAATATTGATTATATTTGTAAACTTTCTTTTGGAGAAACTCAAAATATGTTTTACAATGAGATGATAGCAGGCAGTTTATCTGCAGATATTATGGATTATCTACCTAGAGATAGTTTTTTTACTGGTGCAGAATATGGAAAAATTGATTATTATAGGTTAATTAGTTCTTTCGAAGTTCTTTCAAACGGTCATTTAGGTATTAATAAATCTGCAATTAATTCTCTCGAATCTATGTTGATTTCGAGATACCAAATGTTTAAAGCTGTTTATTTTCATAAAACCGTTAGAGCAGGTGAGGTAATGATGTTACATTCTCTTGCAAGTGCTGATAAGCAACTTCATTTTTCAAATTTTTCTATTGAGGAATATTTAGAGTACACAGACGAAAAAACTATAGATATTATCAGTTCTCTAAAAGAAAACAAGTTTGCTTCAGATCTAGCATTAGACTATAAAAGAAGAAAACTATTCAAATGTGTTTATGAAAAATTTCTACAATCTAAATCGAAAGTTATTAATCATGAGTTAGTGACTAAACAAATTAAAGATTTCCTTGCGGTAATCACAACAAATTTGGATATTGATAAAAGATTTATCTTTATTGATATTTCTCGAGCTCCTTCAATGCCTTTAACTCCTTCAAAAGAAGAATTAAATGCTCTTATGTTTGTTGATAAAGATATGGAATTCGAAACACCTACGTCTGATATTCCATTAATTGATTCTATTACTGGATTCCTGGATATGATTCGAATTTATACTACGGAAGGAAATAGAGAAAAACTTGAAAAAGCTTTGATTAATATCAATCTTTTATAAAAATGGGTATGATTGAAAATATACAAAAAAAAAGAGTTGTAATTAAATTAAGTGGAAGTGTTTTTAATCTTTCTAGTGAAAACATCAACCAAGTGAATAACAAATTTTACAACACATTTAAACAATATAGCAATGTCCTAACTAATCTTCCGAGCAATATACAGCCTGTGGTTATTACCGGAGGTGGTAATATTGCTAGACTTTATATTAACTTTGCCAGAAATCTAGGACAAGACGAAGCAACTTTAGATTTAATTGGAATAGCTATATCTAGAATAAATGCAAAATTGCTTATTGCTTCATTAGGTAATTATGCTTATCCTGATGTTCCTCAATCATTAGATGAGGTAGGAAGATTCATTGAAAGTAATAAAATAATTGTTTCAGGAGGATTACACCCGGGGCAAAGTACTAATGCCACTTCTGCCTTGATTGCAGAAAAAACAGGAGCTAGTGAATTTATCAATGCAACTGATGTCAAAGGAATATATGATTCTGATCCCCGGAAAAATAAAGATGCACACTTATACGAGAAAATTGAAGTAAGTAAATTATTAAATATGTTATTAAAAGAAAGCTCAATGGCGGGTGAATATGATTTATTAGACATTGTAGCTTTAAAAGTAATAGAAAGATCAAAAATTAAAACTAAGGTAGTTTTATCTGATCCTTTAAACATTGCCGATACTATTGAAGGAAGAACCTATATAGGTACAGAATTGGTATTTTAATCCAAGATATTATCTAATTTCAAATTTTTTTTATTTTTTATATGTATATAATCAAGTCAAATTCCAGTTACAGTTTTGATTTCTCCTTCGAATTTTATAAAGCCATCTAGGATCATTTTTTTTAAGTTTTTATTCCCTTCTTCAATTGTCATGGATTTTGATTGAGCTTTTGCATATCCGTCACTATCACATATAAATAAAATCATCTCTTTGCCATTATTTAAATTTCCAACTAACATTTCCTCACCTACTGGGTCGAATCCAGAATTTCCTTTTTTGATTGTGTATGTTAACATGGAAAATCCAGTATATTCAAATAGTTTCATCTGCGCCTTTCTAGCCCTTTCTTGTCCCAAGATAGCAGCTTTGTGGTATTGCATTTAGAATATCTATTATATTAGCAAGTAGATATTAATTCTATTGTATTTTTAATCTTTTGAATTCGATGACCATAATCTATTTAACTAAAATTTTCCCAAATTAATTTTAACACTTAAATTGTTATTGATTATAGAATAAGCTAGCATGAATTTGTCTGTTTTCGATAATTTTTTAATGCAAATGCCATTTGGTTTTGAATGGATATTTATAATAGTAATTATCGTTGTATTATTTTTTGGAGTAAAAAAAATACCTGAATTGGCGAAATCTTTCGGAAAGGCTACCGCAGAATTTGAAAAAGCAAAAATCGAAGCTAAACGAGATTTAGATAAATATAAACAGGAAAATATTGATATTGAACGAGATAAGCTTGAATCTATTGCTGAAACGTTAGGAATAGACTATACTAATAAAAATAATGACGATTTGAAAAAAGCAATTGAGAATGAAATCAACAAAAAGAAAAATAGATAATATAATAACTTTATCTTTTCCCTAAAAAATTTATTAAGCATTTAAAATTGCTCTAGTAATGATTAATTCAGCTCAAATATTCGATATTATTAAAAATTATGATATAACAAAAATCAATATAGGGGTGTTGGGCAGTCACTCTGCTCTTGAAGTAATGGATGGAGCTGTTGATGAATCTATTCGAACAGTTTGTATTTGTCAAAAAGGTAGAGAGACACCTTATCTGAGATTCAAAAGACTCTCTAATGATGTAGTAGTTTTAGACAAGTTTATTGATATAATAAACCCACAAATTCAAAACAAATTACGAAATCTAAATGTTTTGATGATATCTCATAGATCCTTTTCTGTTTATATTGGATATGATAATATAGAAAATAATTTTTTAATACCTATTTTTGGTAATCGATATCTGTTAAGAGCAGAAGAAAGAACAGTCCCTAAAAATCAGTATTATCTTTTAAATAAATCTAATATCAAATATCCAAAATTATTTAAACCTCAAGATATCTCTGGTCCATCCATTGTTAAAGTACAAGAAGCAAAAAGAAAGTTAGAACGTGCTTTTTTCTTTGTCAGTTCATATGATGATTATCTACAAAAAACAGAAACAAAAATAAAAAATGGATTAATCAATAAATTAGATTTAGAATCTGCTGTAATAGAAGAATATGTAATTGGTACTTATTTTAATCTTAACTTTTTTTATTCGCCTCTTAACAATGATCTCGAATTTTTAGGGATCGAAAGGAGATTGCAGACGAATTTAAATGATTTTACAACTTCTCTTACTGCAAGACAGCAGATGGATTTGGATATTGAATTACAAAATATAGAGATTGGTCATACGCCAGCTAGTATCCGTGAGTCAATGTTAGAAAAAATATTCGAGATGGGAGACAAGTTTGTAAATGCTGTAAAACATGAATACCCACCAGGCTTAATCGGACCGTTCTCTCTACAAAGTATCGTAACTAAAGATTTGGATATTTATGTATATGATGTCTCATTTCGTGTTCCTGGAAATCCAATTCTATCTACTACTAGTCCTTATACTAAATATTATTATGGTCATACTTTTGGGGTGGGAAGACGAATCGCCATGGAAATAAAAAGAGCTATATCAGATGAAAGAATTAAAGATATTGTAACGTAGATACTTTTAAACTTATAAAATATCTTTAATAATTCTTGGAATCTCGTCTAATTTTTCTATTGTGTAATGTGGAATTTCATATTTATTTATAGCTGATTGTAAATTAAAAAGAGAATTTGTTACTCGAATTGTTTTCATTCCCATTTTATTAGCTGGAGATATATCAATATCTAAACGATCCCCAACCATTATACATTTAGATACAGGAAATTCTGAATATTTTATTGCATCAATAAATAATTTCTCATGAAAATTATTGGTGCCTATATTCGAAATGATAAAAATTTTTCGAAATAAAGACAATATATTTTCTTTAATCAACGGTTCTATTGGATCATTCATTTGATTTGAAATTATTCCAATTTCACAAAAGCTTGATAAAGATTCTAGAACTTTTTTTGCTCCTTTAGCAAGACAAATTAATTTATTTTTTTCAAAAAGTATAACTGGTGTAAGTCGATGTAAAATTATATTATCATAACCTTTGGGAAGAATTAGTCTACAAATATTGATAATTATTTCTTCTATACTTCCATATCCAATTGATCTGTTTTTTATGATGTTATTTTTTAATGTATTGTAACTTCTTAGATCAATTCTTCCTCCAAATCCATTGATTAATTCTAGGAGCTTCGTGTCAAAATAATTGATAAACCTTGATTCATCAAGTAAAGTTTGTCCTAAATCAAAAAATACCAATAGTTTTTTCATTAAAATATTTTACAATGACTATAATTTATTTAGTAGTTTATTTTTAACATTGGGTTTAATATAATTTAGAGAAGATAATAAAACACAAAAATAACCTATTATATTGTGTATTGATCATGATGGTAATTGGTGTTATATCTGATTCACATGATGATATTATTAATGTCAAACAAGCAATAAAGATATTTAATGAATATAACGTAGATTATGTAATTCATGCAGGTGACTATGTCTATCCTGGTATTATTTTAGAATTCAAAAATCTGCATAAGAGTGCAAAGTTTGTCGGTGTTCTTGGTAATAATGACGGAGAAAAAATAGGGATTGCTGCAAGTTTCAAGTCAATTGCAGGTGAGTTAAAAGGCGATTTTGGAGAAATTATTTTAGATAACGAGAAATTTGGAATTTATCATGGAACGAATGAAGATCTAAAAAGAACCCTGATTCTTGCTAATTATTATGATATATTTATATGTGGACATACACATAAAAAAAATAATCACAAAATCAATAAAACACAGATACTAAATCCTGGTAGTGCACATAGAAATTTACAAAATGATGAATCAAATAAAATTCCATCTATTATAATCTATCAAACTGAAATAAAAAAATATGAATTTATTGAGTTAAACAAGTAATCTAATAATTTTAGACACTTATATATACTCATAAATGAATTTAACTAATTTGGTAGAATCTTGTCTATCTACTTTGGTTGTTGTTCCTTTTGTACCAGAATCATTAACATGATTAATATTATTATTAATTTTACAATATTCATTGTTTGTATAATAATCGATTTTAATAATCATATTATATTAAATATTAACTAATCACAGTAATTCGTCCATATGCAGCTGATCAAGCAAAGGTGTAATTTCTCTTATAATTATTTTCTCATCTAGTTCTACCTCTTGTCTAATTTCAAACAATACAGCCAAAAGATTTCTATCTTCTCTTGAAGTAGAAATTAAAGTCCTCGATAAATTAAATTTATTCCTGTGGTCTTCAATCCATTTTTTCCACTTCATTGCCCTCTGAATGCTGTTTTGTAAATTAGAAATTGTATTATCAATGGTCAAATAATCAGTATCTAGGAGGTTTAATTTTAAAAATGGAATCATTAAATGTCCACCATCTACTTTTTCCTTTTTTTCATTCATTTTTACTATTATTTCTTCCTCTTCATTTTCATTTTTTCCTTTTATATTATATGATGGATAAAAGTAGCCTGTTAAATTATTATCCCAATCGTAAATCTTGTAAACAGTATCATCATATTCAGATTTCCAATTTGTTCTATCTCTCTTCCAGACCAATTAATACAATGATATTTTTATCAATAAAAAAATTTATCGGCTTTATATAACTTTTATAAATCTGGTTACTACTAACAACAAGTTCGTTGGTTTCATGTTGACGGAAAGAATAATATTTTCAATATCACTCGTTTTACCCTCGTAGGAAATACTTTAAGAATTAACAAAAGAGGATCTATAATTTGAGCTAATTATATAAATAGATGATGTTTATTTATTAAATGCATGGGTAATGTTTACTATTTTTCTATGCTTCTTTCAATGCCAACTGTATTGATTTTATTGATTTTTTCTTTTGTTGATATCCTTTCACAAAACTCTGAAATCAGTGTTATAATCAAGTTGATTAATGACGACAAATTTATTGGAGAAACATGGGATATTAATGCACAACTAAAAGATAAATCATCAAATTCTGAAATATCCAAGGATCAAACTACTTTTAAAGTTGATCAAAACCAAACCATTCAAATGATACTTCCTTTATCGAATTCTACGCAAGATCTAAATAGATATACTGTATTTGTAGACGCCTCATCTACAATTGATGATATAGATGTGTTTGGTACCATAGACTCTATAAATAACGATAATAATGAAATTACCTTAAATCTTACTGAAGCAAGTTAATACCAACTTTTATTTTTATTGAATTACCAGGTTCTTCTGTTATCTTCTCTAATATCATAATAAAGATATTGTTGAACATAACCTGAATAATTTCCAAAATATTCGTTTATCTTATTATGAATTAATTTATACCTATTTTCTGGTAATTTATTACTTTTTATTAGATTGTTATCTTTAAACATCCATTCATAATGCTGAAATAGTGCTCGATAGATCCAAATATCTATTGGGAAAGCCTCTGTTTTTTCTAAAGAGAATAAAAGAACACAGTCAGCAATTTTATTGCCTATTCCAAAAAGTTTAGTTAATTCTAATTTTGCTTCAGAATATTCCATCTTTTTTAGAGAGTTCAAATCAAGGCTATTTTTTATATGGTTTGAAATTGATTTCACAAATTTCGATCTATATCCAAGTCCGCATTCAACTAATTCTCCGATAGAAGCATCACTTAATTCATTTACATTAGGAAATAAATTAAGACTTAGGTTATCGTAATTTACTTTTTTGCCAAATTTTCTTGTAATGTTTTTTAGCATATATCGTATTCTTTTAATATTAGTGTTACTTGCACAGACGAATGAAATAATACACTGAAAAGGGTCTTGTCTTGTCAGCCGTAGACCATTGTATTTCTTATAAATATTTGAAATAATCAGATCCTTAGATAACACCTTATTAATTATAGATTGGTCGTCGTACAGTCTAAAAAAATGGTAATCCCAATTTTTGTACTCTGGAAAGGAATTATATTCTATTTCTGTATTTTCTAAATCATAAATATATTTTCTCTTATTATATATTTCCGTTTCTTCTTTTTCATGCATGGTTATTTTTAATATTCGATCCCCATCTATTCCATACCATGCATTATCGTGATTTTCCCAAAGAAAAACCTGACCGCTATTAATAGTTCTTATAGGATCCAATGATACATGATTTATTTTATTATAGTTCATAGTTTATTTATTATGTTAATATTGGAAATTTGGTCAAATTTTTAATTTATTTAAATCCTTCTGTAAGTTTTCGATTATTTTAGGAATTTCTCTCTTCGCACATTCTGTGCAAAAATATTGTAGTGATAAAGGATATGAAAAATACTTGGCTTTTAATGGAATATCTTTTTTACATGAAATACATTTTTTTAGCTTAAATGGATCTGTATTTGTTATTATCAAATGCCTAAGCTATCGATCGAATTAAATTTATTTTAAATTTACTCTTCCTTCTCAATTAAATAGTGAATATATCGCCAGAATCTGGTGCTATCGCATCAAATCCATATTTTTCTTTTATTTCCTCTGCAAATCTTATACACGACTCTCCATCTCCATGTACTGTAAGGACTTTAGGATTTCCCTTAACACTATCAAGTATTTCAAATAACTCATCTCTACTATTGTGGCCAGAAAATTCAAATTGTTTTACTTCTGCTAAACATTTTTTTATCCTTCCATTTAATTTAAAGGTACCTTTATCAAGTAACATTCGTCCAGGTGTATTTTCTCCTTGATAAGAAACAAGAGCAATACCATTTTTGTCAGACATCATGATATGTTGCATATAAAAAATTGCAGAACCTCCTACTAACATACCTGCTGGGGAAATAATTACGCACGGTTCTTTGATCATTTGTTTTCTTCTTTTCCAATCTTTGATCCATTCTACTTCTTCAATATAATTCCTGAAGATCTCCGGATCCTTTATATATTCAGGATATTTCAACATAATTTCATTTACTTTAAGTGCCATACCATCCATAACTATTTTATGAGGAAATTTATGAGCTTTCAAAACACATGCTATTTCTTGGGCTCTTTCTACTGAGAATGCAGGAACAAATAATGTACCGCCATTATCTATAATTTTATGTGCAAATTCCAATAATTCTTTTTCTGCTTGAGGTCTGGGCATTTGATTAGTTTGTGAATATGTACTTTCAATTATCATCAAATTTATTTCGTCAAAATTTAAGTCGGCAGGTCTTAAAATCTGCGATCCCCTAGTATTAATATCTCCAGTATAGAATATTCGTTTTTTATTATTTTCAACCACAATTGTTGATCCTCCTAAAACGTGCCCTGATTCATAGAGAGTGATAAAAATATCATTGATATTATAAGGTTGTCGATATTCCAGAGTTGTATGACATTTTATCATGTTGTGTAAATCTATATTTTCAAAAGGAAGATAGAATCCAGAAATTTTAATCATATCTTCAATTAGTAATTGCGATAATTCTATGGTGGGATTAGTCGCTAATACAGGTAATTTAGATGAAGAAGCAAATAAAGACGGAATGAATCCGGAATGATCTAAATGTGCATGAGATAGTACTATCGCGTTTAAATCTTTGGGTTTGATATGGATAGGGAATTGAGGTTCTTTCTTTAGAAGAACCCCGTAATCCATTAAAACATTAGAATTTCCATTGCTTACTAGGAACGCAGAACGACCAACTTCCTTAGCAGCTCCTAAAATTTGAATTTTCATTATTAATATTGGATATTATTCTTTATGGTTACTTTAAGTCTTGTTATATTTTTTTGTTATTCGGGTATTTCCAATTTCCATAATTCAATATCAGAATTTTTATCGTGATTCTGAAGACTCTGATAAAGTGAAAAACCGCATTCATCAAGAACCTTTTCAAAATCATATCGTATAGCCATGTACTTGTCGGCTTCCAATTCTTTTTGATTTTTTAATCTATCAATAATAAGTTCGCTTTTTATATTATCTTTGGAGTAAATATACCAAAAATTATGCGCACCTCTTAAACTTGTAAGAAAATCTAATGTTTTAGAATCAAGATTTGAATAGAAGTGATTCGTGATTTCTATATTTACATCTTCCCATGAAGGTGTAATCCATTTTACTATTTTATTGAATCCAAATCCTTCGTATTCTGCGGCTAGACTTAACCCAGCGTCAAGAGTTGTTATAATTATATCGGTTTTTTCAGCTATATTTTTTCTAAAATCTTGTCCAGGATCCATCCACCCCACAAATATTATATCATAAAAACCATCAATTCCATATCGAACATCCTCTATTTCAATATAATCAGGTTTTGTTCTACCTAGACATGCTAATAAATAAAATAGTTCTATGTTGTTTTCTATACCTTTAGCATTTGGAATATATTCCCGTATTTTTTCAAGGAAATCCCCATTTCCACAGCCTATATCAAGATATTTAATTTGCTCATTTGGTTTATTACTAATCACTTCTGCTATCGTTTTAATTCTTAAAATATCTATTTTACGATAAGAAAAATAGCTCCCACATAGGTATGGAAAAAGATACCTTTCATGATGCGTTGACGATGCAAACGATCTAAATCTCTTTAACTGATCTACGGCATTTAATAACTTGGTAAAACTGTAGGACAATGCAACCCTTTGATTATAATAATCTGCTATAATTTAAAAACTGATTTTATAAAATAAAAATTGAAATAAAAAATAGGAATTTAGGGGCAGCCTTCCATTTTTTGAATAAAGTATCCTCTGTTTTCAATATCTTTAGCAACCATTGGAGGGGCTTCTTGAATATGACAGAATTGACATTCTTCCTGAGTCATTGTTTGGCCACCTTGGCCAACTTGGTCAAGGAATTCTTTTCCGTAATCGATTGCTTTTTCATGGGGTGTGTTAGCTTCTACGATAACGTCAAAATGCATTATTTTCCCATCTTTTTTTGTTACATATGTGTCATAAACCGCACATTCCATAATAGTGATAATTAGGTAGTAATATTTATTCTATTCACTAGATTTCTTTTGAGATAATGTTTATCGAGGATAAAACTATTGGAATTAAAAACAAATAAATAAGTAATAAGAAACTAATTTCTATTCTTCATAGACCGAGGTTTAGTTTGTTGTTATGAAATCAAAAAAGGAAATTCGCGATAAAGAGAATGTGGAACGACTTGAGAGTACAATTGCAACTTTGGAATTATTTAAAGAGAATAAAGATCTACCAAGAGTAATACGTAATCAAATAAAAGATATATATGATATTTTAAAAGAGGAAAAAAATGGTAGTATCTCTGTCAGGGCTGCTAACGCAGTTAGTATGTTAGATAGCCTAACACAAAATAGACATATGGAATCACATATTAGAACTAGCCTCTGGCAAGTAGTTTCAAAGTTAGAAAGTATAAGAGAGTCTTAAGAAAATTTTTTAATATTAAACTATTAGATAGGATAATATAATAGTTTGAAAAAATTTTTAAACTTTGATAATATCAAAAGGGAATTTAGAAAAAATAATTTAAGGTTGATATTTGCTGCTGGAATGAGTTTAGTAATTATTGGAATAATATTTATTATATTTATATATCAAACCCTATTAAAATAGGTCAAAATTTTGTATGATTTCCTCCTGATACTATACTAAAAAATAACAATTATAACTTTAAGATTTATTGAATTCTTTTATATTGGTTAATAAAAAATCAAATTATAATATACTCCCAGGTGAGCATGTTGCATTTATTGAAGAATTTGAGAGTGGTAAAAATACCTTTGTTTTAGATGGTTCTATAAGATCAGTTAGTTTAGGAACCAAAGCTTATGATTTCAAAAAAAGACAAGTTATAATAAAAAGAAAGAACCAGGCAAAATTTCCTCAAGTAGGTGATGTTATAGTAGGTTATATAGAGATGCTATTTGGTAGTATGATCTCTATACGCATTTTATATCTCAATAATAAAAAATTTGATTCAGGTCTATCTGCTATAGCGTCTACTAGGATAGCTTCGGAAGCGGGAGGATGGAATCACAGAAGGGATAGGAATGAAAGAAGAATAAAATTCATCTATAGAGTCGGCGATATAGTGAGGGGACGAATTTTTAGCCTAATGAACTCTTCTGCTCATGCAACAATAAGCGATAAAGATCTTGGTACAATCTATTGTATATGTTATATATGTGGAGGTGATACCGTTAAACTAAACAATACTGTGAAATGTATTGAATGCGGAATGATGGAGGAAAAAAAATTAGCATCAGATTTTGGTAAAGAAATATTATTAACATTAGAAAAAGAAAGATAATGACATGTATGATTGCTTGAAAAATGTTTATAATTTGAACTGTCTTCTTCTGAACCATAAATTTATTTTATTAGTTTATCAACTTTTTTTGTTAAAACAGATTATACGATATAATTGTAATTTCCTGAAAGTGAAACAAAGTTATTTGATTAGCTTTTGGTGAGAATATATGATAACTAATTATGAAAATTATGAAAATAAAATGTTCAAATTAATGTTTATTTTATTTTTCACATTAGGAATTCTCTTTTTATCTAATATCTATCAAATAGACAATGTAGATGCCCAAATTGGGAAATTCGGAACATTTACTGGTAATAACTTTAAATATATAAAAGATTCAGAAGCATTTCAATTAGACAAATTTTCAATTGCTGCTTGGTTCAAAACTAGTAATACTGATCCAAGTGTTTCTTTTATAATAAATAAAGGTGGTTTTGGATCTGAAGCACAAGGTGAAAACATGAATTATGGGATGTGGTTAACCTATCAGGGTCATCTTCAAGCTGGATTTGAAGCAACTGATTCATCTAATTATTTTGTTACTACTAAAAAACCAGTCAATGATAACAAATGGCATTACGCCATAGTAACTTATGATGGTTCAATATTAAAATTATTTATTGATGGTGTTTTAGATGCTAGTTTAAACACTGATAATTCTAAACCTGATAACACCGGAGACAATAGAATAGCTATTGCGGCAAATTCTCTATATAAAGATAAATTATATTTAGGTGATGTAGATGAAGTTCGAATTTGGAATAGAGCATTAACTACTGCTGAGGTACATGATGCATTTACGGAAAATAAATTTAACCTAGATGGTCAATTAGTGTTTGTGTCATTCGGGGATAACACTTCCTGTAAACCGGAAGAAATTGTTGATGTTCGTTCTATTGGAAATAATGGTGATGATACAGTATATAATGTAATTGATGGAAACCCATCTACGCATTGGTCAAAATATGGTCTCGATTCTTGGATCGAATTAGATTTGGGTAGTGAAAAGGAAATATGTGATGTTGATATATCATGGTATAAAGGAGATCAACGAAATTATAAATTCATGATATCTACATCTTCAGATGGAGAAATTTTCAGTAATCTTTATTCTGGAACTAGTAATGTTCTTACCAATGGACTGGAAAAATTTGATATTCCCGATATTAAAACTCGATTTCTTAAAATAACCGTCAACGATAATTCTATGAATAATTGGTCAGGCATATCAGATGTTAGTATTAATAATCCGACCATGCCTGGTTCTCCTTCTCCTTGTCCTTTACTGAAAATTCCACCCAGTCACGTTACATCACTGGGTAGTTCTTTGGTCAATCCAGTAGAAAATTTAGTAGATAATAATCCTTCTACAAAATGGTCTAATTTAGGACTAGGATCATGGATACAATTTGATTTAGGACAAGAAAAACAAATATGCGATATAGGTATCTCTTGGTATAAAGGTGATATCCGTGATATTGACTTCATCGTTTCTGTATCATCAGATGGAGATGAATTTAGACAGATTTTTTCAAGCAGTAATAGTTTAACTACTGATGAGATTGAGGTTTACGATATACCAGACACAGTCGCTAAATATCTTAGAATCACCGTAACTGGAAATAATATGAATAATTGGGCTAGTATCAATGAAATTAATCTATTTGGAAAGCCTATACAAAAAGAATCTCTAACCTTGACGTCACTAAATATTATAACACAGGTGATTAATGATAATGGCGGTAAGAAACAAAGCAAAGATTTTGACATAATAGTTAAGGGTACACAGCCAACTCCAGAATCATTTCCTGGTAACCCTGATGGGAAATATGTATCCTTACAACCAGGTAAATATGACATTCAAATAGCGAATCCGTCCGAATATGAAACCACTTTGTCAGCCGGATGTACTGGTAAAATAAGTTTAGGAGAAAACAGAGAATGTGTAATTACCTTAGACGATAGGAATCCTGCTAAATTATTAGAGGCATTTCCAAATACAATTGAGGCCGTACCAGCTATCAATAATAACCTTACCACCAATAACCTTTCAACAACACCAACCACCAATAACCTTTCAACAACACTAACGAATGGAAATCTCAATAATGACAAAATTAATACCAAACCAGAACTCAAAATATTATCAGCAAAACCAGTCCTTAATGTTCTGTTAGAAGTGTTAAATATTCATGGTGGAAATAAAAAACCTGCAGATTTTATGATATCAGTAAATGGACAAGGCGTTAACCCTATTACGTTTGCAGGTAGTAATGACTTTAAAAAAGTGGAAATAGATGCAGGAAATTATGATGTTAAGATCAATGATAAATATGGTTATGAAATAAATAGAGTTTCTGGCTGTACAGGCATGATCGAAAGAACTGACAAAACTTGTATAATAGAATTAATTGACACTCCAGAAATTTTAAACACTACTGAAGTAAATTCTTCTATCAATAAGATAGAATAATGTGTATTAAACTTCAATATTTTTTTTGTTACAAATATTAGTAACTAAATATACTATATTTTTAGAATTATAATGTACTTAACTGAGTCTTAAATTATTATAGTAGTATTAAATATAAATTTCATACAGAGAGTATTAATACTAAAAAAATATATGATCGGTAGAGGTAAAAATGTTAAAATGCAATTGAGATTTTTGTTATTATATGGACTAATTTTTTTAGTGTTTATAACAAGTGGTAATCAATTCTTAAAATTTGTCTATGCACAATCTAATGATGTTTCCGATACAACGAATATTGATAGACAAGTGAATGATCTCTTAAATAAAATAGGACGAGGAAATATAATAGATAGTACCATTGACTCATTAACTCAGGGAATGGGTTCAACTCCTCCACCAAGTTCAACTCAAAATCCATCTCCTTCACCTACTCAAAATCCATCTCCTTCACCTACTCAAAATCCATCTCCTTCACCTACTCAAAATCCATCTCCTTCACCTACTCAAAATCCATCTCCTTCACCTACTCAAAATCCATCTTCAATACCTAATTCCTCAACTAATATCAATAAAGAAATTATGTCTATTTTTGAGAATCAAAAACCTAGTAACTCTACAGTTGCAATTGACCAATCAACAAATCAAGATAAGAAATATTTCGCGAAAATTGTAGATAAAAATAACAATAATGAAAACGTAATTTCTAGTAATTCTTTAACTGATTTCAATAATAATCTTTTACAATTTTGTCTTGACTCTGGGATAGATTATTATTCTTGTAGTTCTATAATTCAGGATTCTTTACAGGCAGCACAATTTACTAATTCCTACATGGGACCTGCAAAAGTAAACACAGATCTTATTGGGTATACCTTGGAATTAAAAATAAGATAGCTTCTATCTTACTTTAAAAACAATCTTTTATTTTACTTTAGCACTTTACATTGCAATAAGCTTTACATGCTCTAATTTTTTATTAGTTTGAAATTTTTTTGTCATATTCTTTATTAGTTCTGCTTCACCTTTTAATAAAAATAATTCTATACATCGATCTTGATCTATTTTGCTATGAATATGAGTAGTCACAATTTCTTCAAAATCATGTCTCATATTTGTAACTTGATCATCATCTCTTTCTTGATGAATAATTAGTAACAAAGCAGCTAAATTTCCCTGTAAAGTATCTCTTTCTTTTTGTTCTGCTATCATATTCCTTAATCCAGCTCTCACTATTTCAGATCTTCCGGAGAATCCCAAATTTTTTTGTAATTTATCGATATCGTTGATAATATCATCGTTTAGCGAAATACTTACTATGGGCAATAGCGAGTTATTGATATAAGAGATATAAAATTTTATGGTTAGTCTGTATAGATTTTTGACACTTTTTTGGAGGATTTATTAATTGATAAATAAATGTGTATTTTATAAAATTTGTTTAATCATCTTTATTATGGAATCATAATTACCTATCTGATCAAGTGAATGTGCATCACTGCCTAGATGAAACTTTACACCATTTTTAACAAAGATCTTTATCCAGTTTTTTAGAGGCAATTTATATTTTGCGTTGAGTTCTATTATTTTGTCATGTTTATTAATAAATTTTGCAATTTCCTCTATTTCTTGATTATTAAGATCGAATGATGATTCAGGACCTAGATGCCCTATTACATTAACATATTTATTTTCAATGACTTTTTTTAGTGCATTTGTCCAAACGATTTTATCATAATATTTAGTATGAAAACTTGCAATAATGAAATAATTTCGAGAAATATCTTCTCTACAGTCTATCTTTCCGTCTTGTAGTATTTTTGCTTCAAATCCTATTATTACCTTAATTTTAGTTTTTTCTTTAAATTTAGAAATTTCATCTATATATGAATAAACCCAATCAGAGGTTTTTCTTACATGTTCAGTAAGAGCAATTAGTTCTAATTGTTTTAATTCTGCTTGTTTTATAACATTCTCAATGGTAAGATCGCATGCTGAATGATCATTATAGTTAGTGTGAATATGATAATCTTCTTTTAAATTTATCAATTCGTATTATCTATCTAATGATAGTATATATTCCCTGTCTGCGAGAAAATATTATAAATTCTTAAATTAAATTAAATTAAATTGAA
>DATFCH010000082.1:0-2693 GCA_035253345.1 Nitrososphaeraceae archaeon | reverse complement strand
AGGAATATTGCACTATTTTTGTTGTTCATTGTTAGATAAGAATCTTTATACATATATTTGAAATACGATTGATTAATGAAGATTTTTTGAAGCTATTCTTCTAATTGTTGATTTTTTAGAAATATATTTGATAAGATAATAGTAACAAGTTGTATCTATAAAAAAATTATTAAGATGTTGAAAAAATGAATTAAAACAATAATACAGAAATCAACCATAATGTAAAAACAACTTTGACTATATGAAATCTTTATTGGATACCAAGCTTTTGTATACAGACATTGTTCAAAATTAATATATTTCGTAGGAGAGTGATGGTCTGACTTAGCCAATATTCAAGCGGCTCTACTACTGCCTCATAAATAAGATGAATAGATGTTTGCCACCTTTAAGCCAAGATAAAAAAAAAGGGAATGAAAAGAATGAAAAAAATAAAATTGAAAGGAAAGTAACATATCCAGCATATACTATTTTAGATAATTTTTAATATTATGAATACTATGGAATATTACGCACGATAGGAACATAAGGTTGCCTGATAAAGTTAGATATCTTCATAGATGCTAATTTGAGATATATTTGCCTCTTTCATTGAATTTGTTAATAAAATAAGTTTCAAATATTGTATAATTATATATAGAAACAAAGGATAGACCTGTTAATTTACGGCTAGTTCACCACCACTCTTCACAAATGGTATTTTATTTCTAATTGCTGTGTTATACGAGTAAATGTACAAATTTAGCCAAATATTTACAGATGACAGATTGCAATTCTTACTCTTTGTACAAGGAAAGTAATCATTAAAGGACTCTATCCTATCTTTGAAATATTCTACTGAAATTTCTACAAGACTTTTCTCTGAAGATGAGTTCAAGTAATTTTTAATTCAATTAAATTACATGCTTCATCATCATACCAAGTACCATCATCTGTATACACTGTATGTTTCAATATTTTTAGACAACTGAATAAATAAATTTTTCAGCAATAACCTTGTTTCTCTCCTCTGAGATATTGATTCCAAGTACTGAAATATTTACTGGTTCAATACAAATCCATAACCAGAAATGTTGATTACCAATTTGAATCAAGGTTTCATCTATTATAAAAGCGATACTCTTTTTCTTTTGCATATATGATATGAACCAAATCTTTGTTTTCAGTTCCATACAGACACATAACTCCCCACTTCTTATCTTTAGCTCCAATGTCTTTGATGTATTCTTAAACTGAAACCAAATAAATACAAATACAAAGAATACTTTATTACAATAAAGGTGAATGTTATGTTTCTTTGAAATCTACTTTGCATAATGGTTAAACATAGAACATTCACAGCTTAATCTATTTACTTACCTTAACATAGCTTAAAATTTTAATGACTGTCCGTATATTAATCTGTTTAATTAAATATCGTGTAGTAAATCTTCTTTGCTACTTATTGAGGTTCTATCAAGTTTCTATTGAATAAAATATATCCCTCTTTAACAGTGTCTTTTATAATATCCGTATCTAGTCCACCAGGACATTTTGCCATAACCTTTATGTTATTACCATCATTTTCTTTATCTATACTTTCAGTTAAACCTTTTACACCAAATTTACTTGCACAATATGCAGATAGATTTGAAAAACTTGATTTTCCTGCACTAGAACTAATATTGACACTAACATCTCCAGATTTATTTCCAATAATCTAAGGAAAAGACTTTCAAAAGTATCAAATTAATAAAATTTTAACAATAAATTTATAACTATTAAAATCTAAATACTATGCAGTTGATATACAATAATAGACTCATATTTTAGAATCAATATCGGTTTTACTCTCTCTATAATATATTTTATAATCTATAGTTTCTAAAGAATTAGGAATATATTAATATTAAAATTTGTTCCTACTAAATGGAGCATTTTACTAATTAAAACCTTATTTGTAATTATATCATATAACTGTATAATGTACTAGATGAACATGTTTTTGTTGATACAAATCTACATTTTACCAGTTTGTGTGTCCAATGTATAGTCAGTTGGACATTGGACAATATAGAGAAAGTTTAATTTTGTTTATTCATATTTTTTTTATTTATAACTAATAACGGTAAATTCGATTCCTGATAAGGGAATGATTTTATTACGAGGTAGTAGTAATTATGATTTAATTCTATATAATATATATGATAACAAAAATACATTAACAATCGATCTCAACATACAATTATTATAATTTGTAAAATTTTTTTTATTTATAGAATTATATTTTGTAGAAACAGTATCCTAATATGAAATATTGAAATGTCATCAAAAAAATACTAAAAAAATAAAGTGTTGGATTATCTATTTGAAGGCATTGGCTGTATTATTTGTAATTTCTATCTTTATCATCTCACTTAATTTACATTGGCCTATTGATGTGTATGGTTGACCCAATGGCGGTTCTATAATTATTCATTAGGTGGTTCCGTAATTATTCTTTGGCATTCTCCAGTGGCATCAGGACCTATGTAGCCAGCAGGACATTCTGCGGGTTCAGTTGTTCCTCCTATTGTGCATGTTTGACCAGTAGCTGGGGAGCCATCTGGACATGTTGCTTTTTGTGTTGGTGTGGGTCCGGTACATGTTCCTGTAGTATCAGGACCATTAGGAAAACCAGCAGGACATATTGCAGCTACCTCGTCTGCGCATGT
>DATFCH010000081.1:0-6310 GCA_035253345.1 Nitrososphaeraceae archaeon | reverse complement strand
AAAAAAAAACACCCATTTACAACACTAGTAGAATCAACAGAACCAAAAATTTATTTTTTTTTACCTAATTCTTTAAACATTGAAAAATATTTGTTATATTTTTCTTCTGCTGATTCTAAGACTTGCATGAACTTTGAATCTTTAGCTATATTTGTGATATCCTCAATATGTTCCCTTTCAGCATTAGTAAATTGATATCTGATATCACAATATTTTAATAGGGAAATAGACAGATTTTCTATATTTTCATAAATTTCCATGTGTATTTCCTCTTCTTTGTCTTTAAGTGCTTGTTCTACAGTTTTTGGTTCAAAGGCTTCTATCCTCATAGCATAATTTGGTTTTTTTTCATCTAGTGGTCTAATTATATATTCAGTTAAAATCTTATTTTGATAGGAAAGTACTGCTGTTGTTTTCGATTCATTTAACTTTAAATAAACAACTCTATTATATTGAGAAATAGTAATAGTATATTCATCAATATTTTCTATTTTTGCTTTTGAATCTAGCCACTTTAAATTAAATCTGTCTTTGAGAATTGATATAAAGCGTTCTTTATAATCATCATCATTTCTGTATAGAGGAAGAGCATCCCAAAATTCTACCCAGGAGTATATTCCTTTATCTTTTTGGATTGATTTTAAATATTGAAATAAATTTTTAAAGATCCTACAACAGCTATTCGAGTAATTAAAGACTCCAAGTTTGATATGATCAAATTTTAAATCCATTAGAGTATGTTTTTCAAAGTATGGATACAGGAATATTTTAAAAAATGGATCTTCTCCATGATGCTTTAAAATTTCAAAATTTAAATCAGATTTCATATTTTCCATTAAATAAAAAATACCTATTGATGTTATCTTATAATAAATAGCTCCATGTTCCATATTGTCCAATGATTTAGGTAATTTTTCAATTAAATTAAGAGAAAGAAGATTTTGTACTTTTTTGTACACATTTTTATATTCAGATTTATATGCCGTTTTCTTTAATAAACTAAAAACTTGGTAGGTAGACAAAGATTTACTTTTTGCAAATTGATATAATGCATAAAATGAAGCATCACTCAATTTAATTTCATTTATTTTTGATTTCATTAATTTATCTATATACCCCATACATCCATATAGGTAGATCGGGTATATATTAATATTTGGAAGGATTTTATTATATGTAATGATTAAAAAATCAGATAAAAAACAGTGTAAAAATATTCAAAGAATTACATTCATCTTAAGAATATTTAGGAGAAAATGTCTAAAAAATGAGAATAAAATAAAAGATTTAATTCACTTAATATTCCAGGCCCCGACCTCGTATATCATGCAAATTACCTTGAGATGGTTATAGAGATGTCTATCACAACTATATCCAATAATATTAAAGAGTTACAAGATAATAACGTATTAAAATTTCTTGAAATAATACAAGAAAAAGATCAAAGCATTCTAACTATTACTCGCTGTATTAGTATAATAATTCAAATAAGAAAACAAATTGATAAACCACTTTCAACATTTACAAAAGAAGACATTAAGAGAATCTTTCAATGGATGGATAACAAAAGATACAAGGTAGAAACAGTTGAAAAGTACAGAGCTGTTATAAAAAAGTATTACAAAATGGTTTATGGAAATAATGAATATTATCCTGATTGCGTTAAGTGGTTTTCTGTCAAGGTTGGCAAAGACAAATATAACCAAGAAAGAGGGTTAGATATCGCCGAGTATTTGGAAGAAGAAGAAATTCCAATACTCATAGGAAATACTCCAACTTTGCAAAAGAAAGCATTTTTAGCTTGTCTTTATGAGTCAGGTAGTCGCCCTGAAGAATATCTTAGACTTTCTAATCTAGACTGTAAAATAGATACAAATGGAGCCATACTGATTTTAAGAGGAAAAACAGGAGAAAGAAGAATTAGAATAGTTTCATTTGCCAAATTATTACAACAGTGGTTGGATGTACATCCACTAAAAGATCAAAAACAATTTCCACTATGGATTAGTCAAGCTACTAACTACAACAATCAACCTTTGGGATTAAGAGGCGCACAATTGATAATTGAAGAGGCATTAGCAAAAGCAAAATTGGATAAACACAAAAGGTTGTATCTGTTACGCCATTCTCTAGCCACTCACTTATGTAAATGGTTGACCGAAGCTCAAATGTGTGTTTTCTTCGGATGGCAACAAGGAACAAAAGTAGTTAGAAGATATATTCATCTTTCAGGCAAGGATTTGGATAGTACTTTATTATCTATTAGTGAAGAAGGAAGACAAGTAAACAAACAAGCTGAATATCTATTAAAAACCAGGAAATGTCAAAGATGCACAGAAACTTTGAGTCCATCACAACAGTTTTGTGGACGATGTGGTCTAACAACAATACTTGCAGAACAATATACTACCGAATTGGATCTTGAAAGAGAAAATAGAGAATTAAAGCAACAAATACAAATGGTAAAAGAAGATATGGATAATAAATTCAATAAGATAATTTCGATGATTCAACAAAATCCTCTGTTAATAAATGTCAAACCCGAAATTTTAGAGAAAAAATAAATTTTTTTCATCCTGATCATATATTGTTATGTTTTTAATATTCTTTGTATTTTTATGTTTATAATATTCTTTACAATGTCTATCAAATTTAAATTTTATATATTCAACTAAATTTGAGATTTTGTAATCATTTGCTATTAAAATTAAATCATGCTCTATTTCCTTTTTATCTTTTTCATCCATCCATGAATATGCTTGTTTTCCCATAAATGACTCTAATATTCTATATCCTAATTTGGTAACTATTTCTTAAATTTTTGATCTAAAACGTATTCTAACATGAGACATTACATCATCAATATCTTGAAATTGAATTGAGTATAATAGAAAGTCATTATATTCTCTCTTAATGGTATAATATCCTAATTCTTCTTCATTATAAAATACTAAAGCTTGTTTATTTTTTTCATCAATTTTTATCATAAGTTTATGTTGGTTATATGAGAATGTAACTGTCATATTGTCAACTTTGTTAAATTCAATATTTTCTTCTTTTAACCAATACAGTCTGTCTTGTTTCATGGTACTATAAAGAAATTCTCCTATTTTTCTATAGTTTGGATTAGATTCATCTGATATATTATATTTTAAAAAATTACTCCAATATAGATAAGGCACCTCATAACCACCATTATTTTCCATTTTATTAAAAATTTCCAATTCATTTATGATCTCTTTACATATTTCTATACAATATTCAAAGATAATGTTCGTTATCTCTTCTCTTTGGATATTAATAAGAGAAGTTACTTCAAAATTTTGGAATAGGAAAATTTTGAAGAAATTATCATTTTTATAATATTCAATAAATTTATTGATTTTAACTCCTTCATAATCCGTTAATTTATGAAAAAGATAAATTATTCCGGAACTTGAGAGTTTGTAAAATATCATATTACGGCGTTCAGGAAGTTTGTCAGGTTTTACTACCTCAATAAGACCTAATAAATGGAGATATTTCATTTTTTTTAATATATTTTTATAGTCTGCTTCATATACTGTATATTTTAATAGGTTACAGATATCATTAGTTGAAAGATAATTATTGAATTTAATAAATTGATATAATGTAAAATAAGATGCTTTAGATAATTTAATATTTACAATATTTGATTTATTTAAGTACTTAAAATATTCGTATAATTTATCAATATTATCATACCAGGTGTCTATGAACCAGAGATTAAATTGATATTTAGGCTTTCTTGATTTGACATACCCTTTCATGTGACAATAGGTACTTGATACAATTATTAATATTATGAAAATTGCAACTTAAGATAATGCAAAATACAATTTGTATTGGTTTATCTCTGCCAAAAGAGATATTGAAAAAAATAGATGAACAGCGAGGAGATATCTCTAGAAGTAAATATCTCCTAAGAATCATTGAAAGGATGTGTTTAGCAAATGTTGAAAAAAAGTAAAAATTTTGATTCGCTTGATTCCAGAAGTTCCACCCTCGGATCTCAAGCGAATCATACTGATAGTAAGGCAATAGAGATAACAGCTGCTATGTCTTTACCTAATAATATTATAGATATACAAGATAATAATGTTATCTGTGAAGCCAATGGATGTTATAAACAGGCAACAAATGAACTTGAATTAGATGTAGGACAATTTGGTAAAATATCGTTATTTCTTTGTAGGAATTGTATTCCTAAATTTAAGTTAGGTGAAGAATAAGATGGCTAAGTCAGATCAAATAAAATCAACATATTATTGTGCTATAGATTATACTGTTAACGGATTTAGTGTAATACCTCTCAAACCAAAAAGTAAACAGCCATCTATTGCTAGTTGGAAACCATTTACAATATCACCTCATTCAAAAAAACAATTAGAAACTTGGTATGTAAATACAGACAATAATATAGCAATAATAACAGGAGGAGTATCTTCTATTTTTGCTATAGATATAGATGGACTAGACATATATAACTTTTTTATTAAAAAAATAGACTCTCTGGCAGCAGTAGATGAACAATTGGTACAATCCGAGTTATTTGAGTGGAAGACATTTTTAAATCAAAAATGTCCTAATAATGAATTCAGCTCGTTAAATCATATCCAGTTATTGACGTATATAAAACTAGCAATTTGTACCTATGCAATCAATTACACGATAATGACAGTGACACTCTTCTATTGTTACTACATCATTAATTATATTTAGATGTTAAGATGTCAGAATTAGAAGAAGTAATGATGAAACATATGAAGTATTTAGTTTATGTGGAAAGAAGACCTTTTACTTTCAAGGATTTTCAGTATTTTTGTGTGGATGGAGTGGAATACAGTATCAAACATGGAACATATAGAAACAAAATATCCACTTTGCTGAAGGTTGGTAAGGTAGAAGTTGCTTTTCGTTCAGCAGGTATGGCTTTTTATACTTTAAAAGGTGTTAGTGTAGGTAAACCAATTCTATCAAACCATATGGGGGTATCCTACACCAATCCCTTCTATCGTTATATACAGGATCTTATTCTAGACAAGAATTCAATCCATGATATACATTTAAAGTTTGCTTGTAAAGATATCTGGTCACTTTTTTCCTGGAATCCTACCTTCAATCTAAACTCTTTTAGCAAAGACATAAGATTAGGGAGATGGAAGTTTGATAATGATATTTTCGTTATAGTAACTATTCATAGAACTAATACCGTAACAGTCATTATAGGATGTTCTTACCATCCATTTCCTCTTGATATTCCTGGAATTATTGATCTATCTAATATGTTAACTAGAATAGAAGAGAAAATCAATAGAATTATTCATGATAATCTAAATGATATCGTATTTACTGATGCAAGTGTAAGGCAGGATATTGTTGTTATTCCACGTTACAAAGATTGGATAATTACCATGTGGCATTTTGGTGCAGACAGTATCGTTGAATATAGTGGTGAAAAGTTCTCTATGAAATGGAAGACAGCAGAGAAGATAATAGTACAAGCCTATACAAAAGTATTCAAAAATAATAAGTGCAGGATTCGCCTGGAACGGCATGAAATTCCTAATAAGAGATTCTTTGAAGCAATAGAGGACAAACTTTATAGTAATAATGGTATTGGTTAAAATGAAAACTGATTTACAAAATATAATAAATATTGGTCAATTTATAGAAAAGTACACAAAAACCATCAAATCCTCGAATGATGACATTCGTGAGCTAACTGTATTGTATGATCCTCTTGCCTTGGCCAGGAACATAATAAACAATATGCTGAAGCTTTTGTCTCAGGAAATGGATGTAGCCCAAAGAAAGAAGTGGATGATGATGAAAGAATAATGAATAGTACCGAAGAACCAACACAAAATCCAAATATCGTTCCCTTACGGATCTCCCAACATTTACAGGATCTAATAACTGCAGCAAATGTAACCATTAGGGAACACTACGACACACTAAAAGAGCAAATTCTTGAAATCTATAAAACAGCTAAGTTAGAAGGCTTTACACCATTTCAGGCCCGCTTACTAATAAAGGATCGAGTTGTGGATGTAAGTGATAGATATGTCCGTTCAGTTCTACCAGCAGAGGCAAGAGACCAATCCAAGAAGAACTTATATATAAATCATGATGCGGAACATGTTCCGCTGTATTATCCCACCACATGTGTTACACTCCTATTATACACTTGTACTGGTGTCATGTAGTTCAATGACATATGTACTCTTTTGTTATTGTAATATTTAATGAATTGTTCATGTCTTTTGAATCTCGGTCTCTCTACATC